>JADFVG010000003.1 GCA_015222405.1 Chloroflexota bacterium | reverse complement strand
TCCCCTGCTCAGGTATGTACCACGGTGATGGGTACCACCAATCGCCGGGCTCAACCAGGCCGTCCTCAATGAGGATGTGCATCAGGTTATAGGGGACGGCCATTATGCACAGCCCTCCGGGGTGGCCCGACGTCTGGTGGCACAGGTAGAGGCCGTCGATGAATGGCACACGGTAGCGAGAAAGCTCAGGCAGAAGACGGTCGGTCCACAACTGGTCCTTGCAGTGACGGGTGCCGCTCCAGTTGCCGCCGATGAGCCCCGCGTTGCGAAACTCATTTTCATAAGGGGTGTTTGACCATTGGGCGACTAGATTAGGGGGCTCAGCGTTCTCCGCCACCTGGCTGTAGGCCTCCAGCATGTAAGCGTCCCACTTCTCCTTGATCTTGCTTATGGCATCGGGGCCTTCCACATGGTACTCCGGCGGGGGAACTTGGACGTAGAAAGGAGACACCAAATAGCGGTCAGGGATGCGGACCGAGGGGTTATACTTATGGTAGTCTATGGCGATCCAGATCACCCTCTCTGGCGGCACAGATGGGCTGCCCTTGCGTCCATCGATATCCATCAGGTGCTCATAGAACAGCTCCCGCGAGTCGCAAGGGTAGAATCCGGCTGCAACCTGGCCCTCCCTGCCCTTGAACTTGGGGCGGAAGCGAGGCGGCTCACGGAAGAGAAAGTGGGACACGTAGTAGCTCCCTCCCTTGAGACTGAGGTCCTTTATCCACTGGATGAAGCTGACATCAAGATGTTGCGGCCCGATCAGCTTGAGGAAGGTCTGCTGAACGTCCATGGCGCTGACCACTGCCTTGTTGGCCCAGATCGTCTTCTCACCCCAGGTGGCGGTTTCCCTGAGGCGCACCCCCACTGCCCGTCCCTCGTGGATGATGATCTCATCCACGGGACAGCAGGTGCGCATCACCGCCCCATGGGCAATGGCGCAGCGCACGATGGCGTGGGTGTAGGTATGCATCCCCCCTTTGGGGACGCTCGCTCTGCTGTATATTGGGCATAGCGCCCCGCCGAGAGACGGGATAGCCACCCCCTCCCAGTGAGGGGCGGCCCCTGAGTACCAGGCTACGATTGCCATTTGTACCTTGAAAGCCTCGGTCTCGCAATACTGATCCATGAGTTCAAAAAGGGTCATATCAAGCAGCTCTTCAGTCCATATGTCCGGGGCGTACTGCTTATAGACCTGCATATAGGGGATATTTTCCGCTGTCACCTCCACTTCAAGGGGGTGAGGTGGGCACCAGTAGATGGCGCGCAGAAGCTCCCTGGCAAATGGAGGATCACTGAGAAGGCCGGTTATCTTGGCCAAGCCGAGGATGTCCATGTCGGTGAGAGGCACTACTCCCTCGGTGGTCAAAACACCTTCACGCTTCGTCTCTTCTATGTCTGTACCACCCGGGGGAGTGCTCCAGTCCATGCGGAAGCCATACTTCCACAGCTCAAGCTGGTCGAAGCCGGGGGCTGCCCCAGCATACATGGAGGTGGCATGGGAGTCGATGCGTACCCCGGGTATGGGCTCGGTGTTCTCAACCGCTCCCCCGCACTCTGACCTCTCCTCCAGCACGCAGACGCTCTGTCCACTCTTTGCCAGATATGCCGCTGCCGTTATGCCATTGTGGCCCCCACCTATGATGACAAAGTCGTACCTTTCTTCTTTGTTCATAGGTGTTTCCTTTGCTGTCTCTGTAATCCAAGTGAGGTAGCATACATAATAGCCTTCTACAGGTTTTCGCGCTTGTGCCACTTAACTACCGCAGCTATGCTAACCCCCTGCCCGCTGGCTGTCAAGGCCTCTAACAAACCCAGTTGTGCTAGTTTGGGGGGGGGCTGCAAGGGGAATGCCCTTCTTATTGAATCGTCCTCCGCTGGTAGTAGCTGATGAGTCGAATAATGGCGCTAGCCGCCTGATCCGCGGTGGGGTAGACGGCGATTTGGGCTGCGATAAGGTTCGCTTTCTGCTCAGCAAGGCATCTCCAGCGTGGGTTATCAAAATCCTCTACGCCCAATGTTCCGGTATTCAACACAACTGCCATTGGCTTTGTCGTATTCCTCTTTATAGCAATTATATTTTCCACTTCTCTCTCAGTGTTGGCAGCCAATTCGGATCCAGAAAAGGGGCCACCCACGGTTATGTTGGCAACGATCAGGTCAAAATGGGGGCTTTGAGCCATCATGCGCAGTATCTTTCCGCCGAGATTGTTGCCCCGGGCTTCGTCAGGCAAGATCGACATGTCTACAGGGTTTCTTATCCAGCCCCACCACAATTCGGGCAGCGTGTTTTCGATCTCTCGCTCGATCTCGGTAGGTAAGGGAACCACACTGAAGCCTGCCTCCTCCCATTGATCGGCAGAGAGCACACTCGTGCCGCCACCGCCCCCTACAATGCCCACCCTTGCCCCCAGAACCGGAGGCAGGAAAGAGAAGGAAACCACCAGGTTGGTCATATCTTCCAGGTCTCGAGCCTGGATAGCCCCTGCCTGCCTTATGGCCGTCTCCCAGGTCATCAGGGAGCCAGCCAGGGCAGCGGTATGGGAGGCTGCGGCTCGAGTTCCAGCACCACCCCTGCCTGCTTTCAGGATGATGACCGGCTTAAAACGGGTTGCCCGGGTAAGGGCATCGAGGAATCTCCTTCCGTCTTTTACCCCTTCAATGTAGCTAGCGATTACCTCGGTTTCAGGGTCATGGGTGAGGTATTCGAGAAAGTCGGCTTCGTTGAG
>JADFVG010000117.1 GCA_015222405.1 Chloroflexota bacterium | reverse complement strand
CTCTTCGTCAACCATCACCATGAAACCAGAGGTGGCTCCACCGCTGGGCACAGCGGCGCTCTTAATGCTTTGCAGGATGCCGCAGTGGCAGCTACAGCAATTGCACATAAACTCTATATCTTCACCGATGTTGCTGGAGCAATGGACCAGCCCCGCCTTCTCCGCATGATCGAGGACCTTGAGGGCCTCCTCCTTGGAAAGCAATCGACCAAAGCCGCGCTTAGCGATGAACTTGGCCATGGGACCGAAAAACATGCACGTATCCTTAGGCTTATCGCAGGGCCGGCCCAGCAACTCCCCCCAATGCCGACAGTAGCAGATGCCAACGGATATGCAGTCAGCATTGCGAATATACTCCGACGCCTTGTCATAGGGGTAAATGTCAACCCCGGCCGGTATCTCCTGTTCCACTGTAACCACCCGGGCGAAGGGGAAGGTAGGTATAGCAGGAGGAGCGGTTCCCTCCTTCAACCCCAACATTGCGATATAGAAGTCTTGGAAGAGGCGGGCAAGCTTTTTGGTGCGGTCATTCACCTCCCCCCTCATGAATTGCATTTCGAAGATCCCGGGGAAAAGCGGCATCAGGCTGTAGTGCCTTATGCCCTCGCTTTCACCGGCGAAGATCAGCCCTTTGTCAGCCATGGTCTCTAAAAGCCTCTCCACATCCTTAGGGTCGCCGCCAGCGGTCTCCCGGGCGAAGGTTTCTGCCACAATGGGGCTCAAGGGCATCTTGGCCGCGAGTTCCGCTTCCTCTGGGGTGAAAAGCTCCTCAAGCACGGCATAAAACTCAGGGCACTTGAATGCGGGAAGTGGTCCTGCCTTCAGGCTCAACGTCTCGGTCAGCTTCTCATAGACTGGCGCGGTCATAGCTTATCCTCCTTTCTCTTCCATCTCACTACTCAACCTCGATATCCCTGACCCGAAGCTCTGTTCCACCCACAGTCTGGATATCTTGGCTGTGGCATTGGGGACAGACATATTGATAGTCTTTCACGATGAAGGTCTTATCGCAGTTTTTGCATTTCCCCTTTACCGGGGTTATCTCCAGGTTGAGATAGGAATGGCTGGCGATGGTCTGCTCCGCCAGCACACTGAAACAGAAGGTCAGCTGCAAGGGGACAATCCCCCTCAGCTCCCCAGCTACCACGTTGATCTTGGTAATCTTTTGCGCGCCCTCTTTTTGGGCTGCGGCAACCGCGATATCGATTATGCCTTGGGCGATGGCCATCTCATGCACTTAGCCGGTTCCCAATTTTCCTTTGATAGCGTTCCACAAGCCATGAGACCCAGGGTTCGATTCCTTGCCCTGCGGTACAGCACATTTCCATAATCTCTATATCTGGATTCACCTTCGCCGCATTCCTTCTTGCTTCCTCTAGGTTGAAATTGGTGTATTTCAGCAGGTCCATCTTGTTGATAAGCAGAAGGGCTGATTCTTGAAACATTAGCGGGTACTTAAGGGGCTTATCATCCCCCTCGGGAACGCTCAACATCACCACCTTGTAGTCTTCACCTACCTTAAATTCCGCAGGGCAGACCAGGTTCCCCACGTTCTCGATGATCAGGATGTCAATTTGGCTCAAGTCCAGGTGAGTCAGCGCCGAGGCGATCATATTTGCGTCCAGATGACAAGGGCTTCCAGTGGTCAACTGAACTACGGGAAGGCGGCATCTCTCCAGCCGTTCCGAATCGATGGTGGTTTCGATATCTCCGGCGATCACCCCCAGGCGGAGCTTGCCTCTAAGCGCCTCGGCGGTCCTCTCCAGCAAGGTCGTCTTGCCCGCTCCAGGTGAGCTCATGAGGTTAATCACCAAGTTGCCATGTTTGTCGAAGATTTCCCGGTTGACAGCAGCGATGCGGTCATTTGCTTCCAGAACGTCGGTCATGACGCTAATTTTCATCTTAACTTTCCCCACTCTAAGTCTAGCATTCCGCATAAATCACTGCAAGCCG
>JADFVG010000116.1 GCA_015222405.1 Chloroflexota bacterium | reverse complement strand
GGCTATCTGCTGGCCCGCTATACAGAAAGGGGGCTTGCTTCCGGGGTGCTGGAGCTGGTCGGTGGGGCAGACCCGAGGAGGGGTTATCGGAGTCTGGAGCAGGGGATGTTGGTAACGGTTGACGGGGCAAATAGCGCCCTCATCGGGCGAGGGAGAGCCAGGGAGATGGTGGTGAATGTCGTTTTGCCCTTTTCCTTTGCCTGGGGTGAAAGGGAATTGCAGCCAGAGCTAAGGGATCGCGCCCTTGAGATTTATCGAAACTATCCCGAGCTGGAGGAAAACCAGATAACGAGGCAGATGCGAAGGCAGCTTTTAGCCGAAGAGGGCACGGTGGTGGTGAACTCAGCGCGGCGCCAGCAGGGCCTGATCCATATTTACTACAGCCTTTGTCTCGCTGGGGATTGCCTCAATTGTCCCTTGGGTGAGGTGAGTGACGAGGAAAAACCGTGGGCATCTTTTGGCCCGGCTCAAGGTGGAGATTTTCTAGGCCAGCCTGAGGTTGGGGGTTACATCGAGGTCCCAGCCTGTGCTGTGGCCCGCTTTGAGGTGAAAGTAGCCGCAGCTGGCGATCATGGCTGCGTTGTCAGTGCAGAGGAGGGGGCTGGGAAACAGGACGGGTAGGGAGGAACGCTGATCCAGGGTCTGGCATAGGAGACGATTGGCGGCGACACCACCGGCGAGGAGAATCTGCTTGGCACCGAGCCTTTTTGCCGCTGCTATCGTTTTGGTGACCAGCACGTCAACCACTGCCTGTTGAAAGCTGGCAGCGACATCTGCGGGGTAAAGGTTCTGTTTTTCCTCTACCAGGCGCAGTACTGCGGTCTTCAATCCGCTGAAGCTGAAGTCATCACTGCCCTTGAGCCAGGCGCGGGGCAGTGGATGGAGAGCACCATTGCCGCTGAGCGCTGCCTGCTCTATAGCGGGACCGCCGGGATAGCCTAGATCCAATATCCTGGCCACCTTGTCGAATGCTTCACCGGCAGCATCGTCCCTAGTTCGTCCAAGGGGCAGGTAATCCCCGTGACCCCTCATCAGCAGGAGGTCAGTGTGCCCCCCGGAGACGATCAGGCACAAGCAGGGGAAATCCGGCTCTCTACCCTCAAGCCAGTTGGCATAGATATGCCCCTCGAGATGGTTTATGCTTATAAGGGGTAGACTTTGGGCCAGGGCGATGGCCTTGGCGATGTTCACCCCCACCAGCAGAGAGCCGGCAAGACCCGGTCCAATGGTAACGGCGATGCCATCCAGGTCGCGCCACTGAGCTTGGGCCTGGGCCATGGCCTCCTGGATGATGGGGATGACGGTGATCAGGTGCTGGCGGGAGGCAACCTCGGGCACAATTCCCCCATAGGGGGCGTGGATGTCCACCTGAGAGGCAACGATATTGGAGAGGATTTCCCTTCCCTCTTCCACTATTGCGGCTGCTGTTTCATCGCAGGAGGTTTCGATACCTAGGAGCTTCATTTTTCTCAATATAACAGATGCTTCTTTTTGGGGCAATAGGCTTCTTATACCGAGGTGCTGAGTTTGAAAAGATGGATGTGGATAACGAAAGCAGTCAGCTTCTCAATCCCACAGCATATAGAGCGAAAAGAAGATTTTGACAGTGAGGTAGTGGATGATATAATGAAATTTGAGGATTCACCCTGAAGGTGGTGAAAAGGGGGTATTGCTGTGGATAGTACTGATGTGTTATATTTGGTGCTTCTCTTTCTGTGCCTGGGGGTATCGGCCTTCTTTTCCAGTGCCGAGACCGCCTTTGTTTCCCTGCAACGAGTGCGGGTGAAGCACATGGTGGAAACCAAGGTCATGGGAGCAGATAAGGTAGCCCGGATGACAGAGCGACCGGAAAGGCTATTGGCAACGGTGCTATTGTGCAACAATTTCGTCAACGTTGCTGCCGCCGCCCTGGGCACCATGGTGGCCGTTTCTGTTTTTGGTGATGAATCAGGTTTGCTTGTGGCCACCATTGGGGTAACTATCTTGCTTCTCATCTTTGCCGAGGTTACCCCCAAGACCTTTGCCACCCGGCATGCGGAGAGATTGGCCCTGCTCTATGTCTATCCTCTGGGGGGCATCACCCGGGTGGTGTCCCCGATAGCCACAGGGCTTGGCTGGCTTGGTTCCACCCTCTCCGGGGTTGGGGGCCGGCCTGCTGTGTCCCAGGAGGTGGTGAGCGAGGAGGAGATCCGTACCATGATCTCGGTGGGGCAGGAGGAGGGGACAGTGGAGGAGGCTGAGGCGGAGATGCTGCATAAGGTTTTCGATTTTGGCGACCGCAGCGCTCGTGAGGTGATGACCCCGCGCCCAGAGGTTGTCTGGATCGAGCAGGGGACCAGGCTCGCCGATTTCCTCGTCACTTATGCTGAGACACCTCATACCCGCTTTCCCGTCTATCGAGACAATATCGATAACGTGGTCGGCATCCTGGGGATTAAGGATGTGCTCATGGCTCAGGCCAGGGGCGGCTTAAGCCAGGAGGACGCCATCGATAGTCTGGTTCGCCCCATTTACTTCGTCCCCGAGACCAAACGCATCGCTGAGCTTCTAGCGGAGATGCAGTCGCGAGGATACCACATGGCGGTAGCGGTGGATGAGTTTGGCGTCACCAGTGGCATCGTCACCCTTGAGCAGCTGGTGGAGGAGATCGTGGGTGAGATGGGGGATGAACTGGTGGCGGGGACAAAAGAGTTTGAGTACATCGACGAGCAGACGGTTCAGATAGAGGGGGGGATGAGGGTGGAGGAGGCCAACGAGGAGCTGGGATTGGAGCTACCTGATGGCGAGTATGATACCGTAGCCGGCTTCCTGCTCAACCTCATCGGTCATATCCCCAGGGAAGGGGAACAGGTGAGGTTTGGCAACTTGAAGCTGGTGGTCACCGAGATGCGCGGGGTGAAGATCGAGAAGATCCTGGTGACCAAGGAGTAAAATGCAGCGGTTACGCATCTCCTTTTCCCGTGTTGAGGAGGTGAAATATATATCTCACCTGGACTTAATGCGGCTCTGGGAAAGGGCTTTGCACCGCGCTGCTATCCCCATGGCTTACTCTCAGGGGTTTAGCCCTCACCCCAAGATCTCCATGGCAGCGCCTCTCCCCATCGGGGTCACCAGCGAAGGCGAGGTGATGGACATCCTGCTGCGGAAGAGGGTCTCGCCTTATTTCTTTATCAAGGTGGTGAGCGAGCAGTTGCCCTCCGGCATCGGCATCCTGGGAGTGGAGCAGGTGGGGCTTACAGCGCCTTCATTGCAATCGCAGGTGAGGGAGGCCGAATACCGGGTTGAGGTGGGGGTGGATGGAAAGGTTGAGGAGGTGGAGGCGGCACTTCGTTCCTTCTTAGCAAAGGAGCACATTCCCTGGCAGCATCAGCGGGATACCGGTGTCCGCCGCTATGACATTCGCCCTCTGGTGCATCGCCTCTGGCTTATCGGGTGTCAGGGGTCGCGGTACACTTTGGGCATGAGGCTGCGAAACGATAGCACAGCTACGGGGCGACCGGAGCAGGTGGTCGCAGCCCTGGGCTTCCCTCGGCGCCCGATTTCGATCCACCGCGCCAAGTTGATGTTTGCCGGCAGGTAGCATAGTGGCGCGGGTTTGCAAATACGAGAAAGGTGAAGTGTATGAAGCTTATCCTGGTGAGGCATGGCGAAACCCAGTGGAATAAGGAGAATCGGGTGGTGGGGTATGCCGATGTCGCGCTCAATGGTGAGGGGCGGAAACAGGTACAGAGGCTAGCCTTGGCGCTCAAGGAGGAGAGGATTGATGCCATCTATTCCAGCCCTCTTAGGCGGGCGTGGGAGACGGCTCAGGAGATTGCGCGCTTTCATCACGGGGAGGTCAAGGCTGATGACTCCTTCAAGGAGCTGGACGCCGGGGAGTTGGACGGGCTCACCTACGAGGATATACTGGAGCGCTATGGTGAGTTTCTGAAGCAGTGGATTCGCGACCCCGCTTCCTTGACCACGCCCGGAGGCGAATCGTTAAACAGCGTTCAGGAGAGGGTATGGCAGGCGGTGGAGAGGATAAAGGAGAGGCATCCCGATGGTGCGATTATGGTGGTGAGCCATAATTTTGTCATCCTATGCATTATCTGCAAGGCGCTGGGGCTTGACCTTTCCCAGTTTAGAAGGCTGAGGACAAATGTAGCTTCGATAAGCATCCTCGATTTTAGCGAGCGCGGGCCCTCGCTGGTGCTTTTCAATGATACATGCCATTTGGAAGGTGGGTATGGTTAGGGAACAGGACCTGAAGCAAAGTGTGCTTGCTTTCATTGAGAAACAGGGTCTGACCCAGGGTCCTGAGACTCTTCTAGTTGGTGTCTCTGGTGGGCCGGACTCGGTATGCCTGCTGCACCTGCTTCACCAGCTCGAGGAAACCCTGGGGCTGAACCTTCATGTGGTGCACCTCAACCATATGCTAAGGGGCGCTGCTTCCGACGCCGATGCTCGCTATGTCTCCCTCTTAGCCCAACGCCTGGGCCTTGACGCCACGGTCGAGGGGCGGGATGTGCTGGCTTATAAGAAGGAGCATCGCTTGTCCCTGGAGGAGGCAGCTCGCCAGGTGAGGTATGATTTCTTCGCCCAGGTGGCAGAATCCCTGGGGACGAGGCGCATCGCTCTGGGGCATACCGCAGACGATCAGGTGGAGACCATCCTGATGCATCTGGTGCGGGGCAGCGGTGTTGCTG
>JADFVG010000014.1 GCA_015222405.1 Chloroflexota bacterium | reverse complement strand
TAAAGTTGGGGCGGTGATAACCGCCAGCGCAGCCACAGTCTTCATCGGGCTTTGCTGTCTTGCAGTTGCCCGCTTCGGTCTGACCAGGACCATCGGGCCCTCCATGGGCTTCACCGTGGTGGTAACCTTAATTGCCGCCCTAACTCTGGCCCCCGCCCTGATGTCCATCTTCGGCCGCAGGCTATTTTGGCCCTTTCCTGAGATGGCGAAACCGCGCAAGCGCCGGGTAGACTGGCAGAGGATCGCTGGGACGATTACGCGCCGGCCTGCGCTCACCGCGGTGGCAGTGCTTGTCATCCTGCTCATTCCCTACCTGGCTCTTCCTCATATGGCGCGTTCCTTTGACATCATATCCGAGCTACCGGAGGATATGGACTCCGTGCGAGGTTTCCAGGTGCTGGAGGGCCACTTCGATAAGGGCGAGATAATGCCGACCACGGTGCTCATTGAGGCCCCCCAGGCTGGAGACCTCACCTCACCCGCCTGTCTCGCAGACATTGCCAGGCTAACTGCTACGCTGGAGCAGGTAGAAGGGGTGCAAAAGATGCGCAGCGTGGTGCAGCCTTCTGGCAACTCGGAGATGAGCGCAGGGCTCACCGTTTCTGGCCAGCTCGAGTCCTTCAGCCAGCAACTGGCCGAGGTGATCGAGATGCAGGGTTCTTTAGAGGCTATTTTGAGCCAGTTTTCAATCGAGTCTTTCTTGGCTCTGGGGAGTTATCTCAGCGAACTTGGTCAGACCTTTCCCTGGGTAAGCGACGACCCCAATTACCAGGACGCTACGGAGGGCTTGAGCCAACTGAATCTGGCATTTCAACAGATAGTAGGAGCAGCGGGTTCGCTACCACCGGCCCAGATGCAGGCGGCCTGGGCTAGATTGCAGGATGACATTGGGGGGCTTATAGCAGACCTTCAGGCACTCGCGGTGACCTTCAACGAGCGGGGCGATGCCTACTTCCTGCCCCAGAGTATGCTGGCCGAAGACCCCGCAATAGCGGATATGCTGAGCGTCTTCTTTTCGGAAGATGGAACGACAACGCGCTTCTATGCCATCCTGGAGGCAGACCTTTACTCCATGGATGCCTTTGACACAGTGCTTGCTATCAGAAAAACGCTAGATGGCGAGCTCAGCGCCACGAGCTTGAGTGGGGCCGAGCACTACGTCGGCGGCCCCACCGCTGAATTCACCGATATAAGGCATATCGTGGATGAGGACTTCAAGGTGGTAATGGCCCTTGTCTTGGCCGGCGTGTTCATCGTCCTAGCCTTGCTCCTGCGCAGCCTGGTGGCTCCTATCTATTTGCTCCTTGCTACGATACTGGGCTACGGGGCGACCATGGGCCTGGTCACCTGGCTGCTCCAGGATGCTCTGGGCCAGGGAGGAGTCAACTATGTTATCCCCATCCTCATCTTCGTCCTCATACTGGCCATCGGGGCTGACTACAACATCTTCTTCATGTCGCGGGTGAGGGAGGAATCGGAGGGCAGGAATGCCCGGGAAGGGGTGCGCCGGGCCGCTACCTATACCAGCGGGGTTATCATTGCCTGCGGCATCATCTTGGCAGGAACCTTCAGCGCTCTGACCAGCGCCCCAATTCAGATGCTGTTGCAGATTGGTGCAGCCATCGCTATCGGCGTACTCATCCACACTTTTATTATTATGTCGCTCCTAGTGCCGGCCATCGCCGCGGTGATGGGCAGGTGGAACTGGTGGCCTGCCAGCCTGCGCTCTGAAGACGGGAACTCCCAAGGGAAGGTGGCAGGAGGCCAGGAAGATGACAGCATTGGAGGCAACAATGGCTAGGATCCTTCTCTTCACTGGGAAGAGTGGCGTCGGCAAGACCACCGTAGCGACAGCTAGGGCGTTGAGCGCCGCCGAGCGCGGATACAAGACCGTGGTTTTGAGCACGGACGCTGCTCGCAGTCTGGCCGACAGCTTAGAGTGGCCTCTGGGCCCCAAGCCCAGGGGCGCAAAGCTGGAGGCAGGACATCCCCGGATCACCGTTGCAGAGGGCCTAGAGCCCTAGCAGGAGGATAGGCGTATGAACAAAAAAGTTGTAGTTACCGGCCTGGGAACAGTGAATCCCCTGGGACTGGATGTTGCCTCAACCTGGCGGTCGCTGACAGCCGGCAGCTCGGGGGTGGACTTCATCACCTTATGCGATGCGGAGGATCTGCCGGTGAAGATCGCTGGCGAGGTGAAGGGCTTCGACCCAGCCCAGTATGTGGATCGCAAGACGGCAAGGCGGATGGACCGCTTTACTCAGTTTGCCGTCGCCGCCAGCCTGGAGGCAGTGGAGCGCGCCTCGCTGAGGCTTGATTCCTCGAATAGAGATGATGTCGGGGTGCTCATTGGTAGCGGCATGGGAGGCTTGATCACCTTGTCTGAGCAGTTCAGGGTGCTGTGGGAAAAGGGGGCCGACCGAGTCAGTCCTTTTCTGGTGCCGATGATGATCATCGATATTGCCTCAGGGCAGGTGTCGATGACCCTCGGGGCCAGGGGGCTTAATTACGGCGTGGTCTCCGCGTGCGCCAGTGGGGCGCACGCCATCGGCGAAGCCTTTAGGGTGATAAGGCAAGGCGAAGCCAAGGCCATGATAGCTGGCGGCACTGATGCAACCATAACGCCTATTGCTATTGCCGGATTCGCCGCCATGGGAGCCCTGTCGAGAAGGAACTGGGAACCGAGCCAGGTTTCGCGGCCTTTCGATGCCGAAAGGGATGGCTTTGTCATGAGCGAGGGCGCAGCGGTCTTGGTCCTGGAGAGCCTTGACTTTGCTCTTGAGAGGGGCGCACCTATACTGGCAGAGATTGCTGGCTACGGCGCAACGGGGGACGCCTACCATATCTGCGAGATGCCGGACGATGGAGAGGGTGCCGCTCGCGCCATGAGGGCGGCACTGCGCCAGGCCGGCATGGAACCTGAGCAGATAGATTACATCAACGCTCATGGCAGCTCTACCAGGCTCAACGACAAGAGCGAGACAATAGCGATCAAGTCGGTATTCGGCGAGCATGCTTACAAGGTGCCCATCAGCTCCACCAAGTCAATGCTGGGGCACCTCATGGGGGCAGCGGGAGCGATCGAAGCGCTGATCTCGGTACAGGCAATACAAGAGGGCATAATTCCACCCACGATTAACCTGGAGAAGCCGGATCCTGAGTGTGACCTCGACTACGTCCCGAATGCAGCACGCCAGAGAGAGGTTAAAGCTGCCTTGTCTAATTCATTTGGCTTCGGCGGGCATAATGCAGCGCTTATCTTTGCATCGCCGGCCGACCTGTAAGGATGATAACAAGTAAGTGAAGACGTGAGGGGCTGGATAGGCAGGAAACTGTGGCACCTTTTGGGAGGCTCCTTTTCCCCATCCCCGCATTCTTCGTCCCCAGCGAGGGATTGCTTATCGCATCGGGGCGGTGACTGCGGGCTTCCTGTTGTGGGAGGCGATCAGGTTTGCCATTCCCTGGGTGAATTGCCCACCGGAGGAGACTCGAACTGGAGATAAGAAAAGGACAAGCTATTTGCCCGACCCACCGACATCTAAGAGACCACGCTGAAGACCAGAGTCTTTGGTTTTATCTATTCTGGCTCACCATTTAGACAAATTATGCCCCTATAGACTTTCCCGTCCCCCCAATTATTCAGGGAAGGGACGAGGATAAAGGCCGCTAGCATTGCAGACCTCCGGGATGGCTTCTTCCCATTCAATAGCCATAATGTGGACACCTGCTACTCCTTCTATTTCCTTCAGCCTGTTTATGGTCTCAACGGCAATTTTTATCCCTTCCTTTGACACTTGCTCTTTAGTAGGAACCCTGCGAAGGCGCTCAATGAGCTCATCTGGAATATCCACCCCGGGAACGTACGTTTTCATATACCTCGCCGCTCCTCCAGATTTTAGAGGCGTGACGCCAGCAAGGATCTTTACCTTGTTGTGCAATTCCCTTTCCTTGACCATCTCCATCCATTTTTTAAACCCTTCAATGTTATAGACGGCCTGAGTTTGAATAAAGTCTGCTCCTGCCTCAACCTTCTTGGCGAGACGAATTACCTCATGCTCGGGATCGATGAAGGGATTTGCTACAGCTCCAACGAAGAGCTGGGGCTCTCTTCCCGGTATTGGCTCCCCATTTTGAAACTTCTTTTCGTCCCGGAGATCCTTGACTATCTTGACAAGCTGGATAGAGTCAACATCCAGGACAGACTTTGCTTCAGGATGATCTCCAGAGGAGATGGAATCTCCGGAGAGGCAAATCATGTTATTGACTCCAAGGGCAGCGACGCCCAAAATGTCCATTTGGAGAGCAATTCGATTTCTATCACGACAAGTCATGTGCACGATGGGATCAAGGCCTTCCTGTTTCCCTATAAGACAGGCTGCCCAGCTTGCCATCGCTACTACCGCCGACTGTCCGTCAGTGACATTAAAAGCATCAACATAGCCCTTGAGGAGATCAGTTTTCCTCTTCATTAGCTCAAAGTCTGCGCTTTGAGGAGGAATGATTTCAGCGGTCACAACAAAATGACCCGCCATAAGCATCCTCTCAAGATTGCTTTTTGTCTTCATAATCAGATCCTCCTTCGGTAATTAGCCCCTGTACAAGTTCTCCCCGCTGTTTCCCAACATCGCTACACCAGATTATAACAAATTCACCGTGTAACTCAAACAGGACTATCAGAAAGTAGTTCCTGTAAGCCACAGCTTACTTTCCTTTAAGCTTTGGTAATTTACCGTAAAAAGGCGTACGCTATTTGGCGGTTGTTAACCATGGGGTAAAATGGTAAAATTGTGAAGGAGAGATCACAGAATAGCGAGGCAAAGGATTTTTGGTGCATGAGGAGCCCAGTTTCACCAAGGCGATGAGGGAAGCTCTTGGGGGTTTACATGGGGTGAGTGTAGCCAGTACAAGAAAAGAGGGACTGGCAAATGCAGAAGGTGGGTGAAAAGGGAAATGGATTTCATTGAAGGCATTTTAAGGATGTCTGACTTATTTGCGGGACTGAGCGATAACGACCTCGAAAAGGTGTTACCGCTCTGCCGAGAAGAGACCTATGAGGCTGGTACGATTATTTTTTCTGAGGGCACCCTATGTCAGACTATGTGTATGGTTGAATCGGGCAAGGTGGCTCTGGAAAGAAAGCTTCGCATTGGTCGTGCTGAGGAATCGGCAACAGTCGAAGTGATAACTCGAGGTGGCGCCTTGGGTTGTTCAGGGCTTATAGACCCTGCCATTCTTAGTGCAACAGGTCGGGCTCTTGAGACAACTCAAGTTGCTGCCTTAGATACGACAGCCCTCAGAGGCCTGCTCCAAGAGAACCCTAAAATGGAACGCATAATAATGAGAAACCTCGCTAAGATAGTTTCTCTGAGGTTGGAGCACACTATAGATACGGAAGGGCATGTTTTATCCATCCTTTTTCACGACATTAAGGCTCCTCTAGCTGCACTTGAATCTTTTAATCTTCTCATGCTCGGTGGCTATGTCGGGGAACTCACCAAGGAGCAAAAAGATATGCTGCAAAGTAGCAGCAAGAGGATCGGGGACCTCCTGAATGTGGTAACTAACATAATGGAGGTGTCTGGAATTAGTGCCAAAGACGTGGCTAAGAGCAAAATCTCCTTGGCCCAAGTGATAGTGGATTCCGTTGAAGCAATTCAACCTTTAGCTGACGAGAAGGGATTACAAATTAAAGTCGATCTAGATCAGGAGCCTCTTCTCATCTACGGAGCAAAAGATCGACTTAAGCAGGTAGTTACCAATTTGCTATCGAATGCGGTTAAATTTACTCCTCCTGAAGGCATTGTGATGGTCAAAGCACAGGATGGCGCAGATCGTGTCCAAGTAGAGGTGATGGACACCGGAATTGGTATTCCTGCTGAGGAATTGCCTAGGGTATTTGACGATTTTTATCGAGGTCTCAATTTGGCTAAAAGAGGAGCCGGCTTAGGATTGTCCATAAGCAAGAGGATAATCGAAGCTCACCAAGGTGAGATATGGGCAGTAAGTCCTTGCCCCGGGAGTGATAAAGGGAGCCAATTTATTTTTACTCTGCCCAAGGATTTGAAGATAGCTAAGGAGAAATAAGTGGCGAAAATCCTGATAAGAGATGCTAACTCTGATACCTGAATAGTTTCAGCAGCATACTAAGACCCCGTGTAGCAAATTTGATATGCCCGGAGGGAAAGATGCAGAAACAAGTTAAGATCCTTTCCATCGATGATGACCCTAATGTGCATATGATCGTGAAGAAGGTGCTTGAAAGCAAGTCCTATCAAGTGATTACTGCATTGGATGGCGAGGAAGGTTTGCGAAAGGTAATGGAGGAAAAGCCTGACTTGATTATTTTAGACGTAATAATGCCCGGTAGGACTGGATTTGAGATTTGCAGGGAACTCAAAACTCTTCACAAATACCACGCGTTTGCCAACATCCCTGTGTTGATGCTAACTGTCTATCCCGACGATAGAGAACAGAGGCACCTCTCTATCCGAGAGGGGATGACGACGGAGGCGGATGACTACCTACACAAGCCCTTCAATCCTGACGAACTGCTGGCTCGAGTAGAGAAAATGCTGGAAAAGATAAGCTAAATTTGTTACTACAAAAAGGACGGAATTGAATAAGCATGTTCTAGTTATCGGTGGTGGCACAGCTGGAATAACCGCAGCATTAGGATTAGCTGATAGTGGCTTCAGAGTATACTTAATAGAAAAAGAAGCAGCAATAGGAGGGCAAGTTGCTTCTTTTTGCTGTAAAGCAACAGAGGTTTGCACTAAATGCTCTGTCTGCCTCATTCCCCAAAAGCTCAGTGAGGTGGCAACTCACCCCCGAATCTCAATCTTGACTAATTCAACGGTGATGGGGGTGGCCGGCGAGGTTGGCAATTTCCAGGTCGAGGTTTGGCAAAAGCCCCAATATATCGACTCGGAAAGGTGTATTGCCTGTGGGCTCTGTGCTGAGGTCTGTCCTGCTGAGCCGCAGGCGATCTGTTCACCTTCTCCCGAGGCAGTTCCCCTTTCCTACATCCTCGATGAATCTCGGTGCCTTCGCTTTAAAGGGGAAGATTGCAACCTTTGTTATGAGAAATGCCCTGTAAACGCTATAGATCTTGACCGGGGAGCAAAAAGACAAGAGCTGAGTGTTGGCGCAATCATCGTCGCCACCGGCTTTGAGGTCTTCGATGCCCGGGAGGTCGGCCCTTTAGGTTATGGCAGATACCCCAATGTTTTAACGGGCCTCGACCTTGAAAAGATCTTTAGCCATGAGGGTTCCCTTAGGCTTCCTTCAAACGGAAAAGAGCCCCAAAAAGTTGCTTTCATCCAATGTGTAGGCTCAAGGAATGAAGAACATTGTTATTGTTCTCAGGTATGCTGCAAATATGCCATGCGGTTTGCTCAACTTATCAAATATCAAAATCCGGATGCTGAGGTGACAATCTTTTATATCGACCTTCAAAATGCCGGAAAGGGCTTTGTCGATTTCTATGAAGGGTGTAAGGAAACGGTCCGATTCATTCGAGGGGTACCGGTTGAAATTCTGGAGAACCCTTCCGGAGCGCTTGAGGTAAGATTCGAGAATATTGTGGGAGGAAAGATTGACCGAGAGACCTTTAACCTCGTCGTCCTCTCGGTGGGCATAGTTCCCAGAAAGGATTCCTGGGATTTGGCAAGAGTTTTAGGCATAAACTTAGACGACCATGGCTTTTTCGATGCAAGAAGCCCCATTGATTCTAACAAAACCAATGTGGAGGGGATCTTCCTTGCCGGGGCTTGTCATGGTCCCAAGGATATCCCTGATTCAATTGCCCATGGAATCTCGGCAGCGGAAAAAGCAACGGAGGTTTTGCAGAGATGCAAGTCAAGATAGGCATTTTCCTCTGCGACTGTGGGGGAAGTCTGAGGAACATAGATTTCCCCAAAATTAGGGGAAATTTAGAGAAGCTTGAAGGTGTTGCCTTTGTAGATATAAGCCACAATCTATGCCTTGAAGAAGGAGGAAAGGCACTAGCCTCAAGAATCCTGAGCGAGGATATAAACAGGGTGGTAATCGCTGCTTGCTCACCGGAGTTATGTGAGCATAATTTCATGCGGCTTCTAGAAAGCCTTAGACTTAACCCCAATTTTCTTTCTATAGCAAATATCAGGGAGCAATGTTCCTGGGCTCATAAAGAGGATGTCACCGGGAAGGCGCTGGAGCTGCTGAGAATGGCTATAAACAAAGCTCGGTTGCTTCAGCCTCTGGAAAGAAAGGAGGTTCCGGTAAACCAAGAGGTTCTAGTGGTTGGCGGAGGATTCTCTGGGATGGAATCAACTCTTGAGCTTTCACAGCTTGGGCTTAGAGCAACCTTGGTAGAAAAAGGCTCAGCCTTAGGGGGGAAGCTCAGTGAGCTTGAAGGCTTCTACGGACTGGGGGCAAGCCCAAAAGAGATGCTCGGCTCGATGACAAGGGCAATAGAGGAAGGTAAAAACATCGAGGTTCTAACCTCTGCTGAAGTAACAAGGGTGGAAGGAGAAGTAGGGAACTTCACTGTAAGGATAAGGAGAGGGGGAGAGGAATTCCCCCGAAGCTTTGGAGCCATTATCTTCGCTACCGGATATAGGGCTGGAATTTTACCTCGGGATTTTGAACTTAGACCCAGCGTTAATATCATTTCACAACGGAACCTCATTGAAATTCTTCAAGCCCCAGAAAAACTGGAGCGAAAGCCTGAGACCATTGGCTTCATCCTTGATGTCTCCGATGAAAGTTCTCGCCTTGCTACCCTCTTGGTTTTAAACAATGCTTTAGCAGTTAAAGAGAAGTGGGGGAGCGAAGCCTATGTCTTTTGCAGGAACCTGAAGGTGGATAGTGACGGGGCAGAGAAGCTTTATCGGGAGGCAAGAGCTACAGGGATAGCATTTTTGAAGTTTGAGAAAAAGCCTCAGATCTCCGAGGAAGATGGCCGAGTTAAGGTCGAGGCGAAGGATGTCCTGCTCGGGGAAGAGATATCGCTTTCTTGCGACATTCTAGTGGTTGAAGAAAAAGGTTTGCCTCCTGAGGGGACCGAGGCGTTAAGTTCTATTTTGAATATAGGGCTTGATTCCCAGGGATTCTACCAAAATGAGAATGTATATCTCTATCCGGTTGACTCCGGGAGGAAGGGAATATTTTTAGTTGGAGCCTGTCGGGGGGATTTGGATATTTCTCGGGCTTCGATGGATGTTGCATCTGCAGTTATGGGCGTCTGCGAGCTTTTGGCTTCAGGAAAGGCGATAGTCGAGGCAGAGAAGGTAAGGGTAGACCCTGATAAGTGTCGCGCGTGCCTCACTTGCATCCGCGTCTGTCCTCATGGCGCAATTCGATTGGTTCGAGTGAATACTGAGAAGGAGGTGGCCCAAATCTATGACCTCGCCTGCGAAGGATGTGGCATCTGCGCAGCCATCTGTCCGGCAAAGGCGATAGATTTTGAGGGCTATACTGATGAACAAATCCTTGCCGAAGTCGAAGCGATAGGAGAATAAGCATGGGAGGGAATAATAAGATCGTTGCTTTCTGCTGTGAGAACTCGGCTTGTGCAGCAGCCGATAGAGCTGGGAAGATAAGGCTTTACTATCCGGATAATGTGAGAGTTATTCGAGTCCCCTGTGCCGGAAGGGTGGATGTGCTGCATATCTTGAAGGCATTTGAAAAAGGCGCCGATGGGGTGCTGGTAATGGGATGCCAGGAGGAAGCTTGTCGTCATCTCACGGGGAATACCAGAGCAAGGGAAAGGGTGAAGTATGCGGAAATCTTGCTCAAGGAAAGTGGCATAGATGGCGAGCGTGTCAGGATGGTCAATCTTGCGCCGGAGATGGCTCACAAGTTTGCCCAAGAGGTGAGCGAAATGACTGAGAGACTAAAAGGACTGGGACCAACACCGATTAAGAATGGAGGGCCGCAAAGATGATCGTGGCGGAAAGGAAGCCCCTTGAGGAAATAAAAGAGATGATAGCGGGATACAAAAGGATTCTGATAGTGGGATGTGGCACCTGTGTCACCATCTGCTGGGCTGGAGGGGAGAAGGAGGTAGGGATACTTTCCTCCCAGCTCAGGCTCGCCTTCGGAAAAGATGGGAATGAACTTTTGACCTCAGAGGTTACGATTGAGAGGCAGTGCGAGAGAGAGATGGTGGAGGAATTGAGGGATAAGGTTCAGGAGGTGGAGGCAATTCTTTCTTTGGGGTGCGGAGCTGGGGTGCAGACAATCGCTGAGGTCTTTGAGGAGACGCCAGTTTACCCCGCCTTGAATACGAAGTTTGTCGGGATGCCAGAAAGAGAAGGGGTGTGGGTTGAGACGTGTAGGGCTTGTGGGGATTGCCTTTTGGGTGAGACAGGAGGCATTTGCCCCGTAGTGCGCTGCGCCAAAGGGCTTCTCAACGGCCCCTGCGGCGGCACGAAGAGAGGGAAGTGCGAAGTAGACCCAGAAAAGGATTGTGCCTGGACTCTTATCTACCGAAGGCTGGAGAAACAGGGTAGGCTGGATCTCATGCGAAAATATTACCCACCTCGAAATTTCCAGGCGGTTACAAGACCTGGCAAAGTCGAAGCCTTACAGGCATAGGAGGGGGAAGATGGCGATACCATTCAGGGAAGTGCTCAACTCAGGGAAGTTCGTAATAACCGGTGAGGTTGGACCTCCTAAAGGGACAAACCTGGAGAAGATGATTCATCATATTGACCTCCTCAAGGAGCGTGTGGATGCCCTCAATGTGACCGATAATCAAAGTTCCGTGATGCGCTTCCCTTCGTTGGGAACCTGCCTCCTCATCAAAGAGCACGGCGGCGAGCCTGTTTTCCAGATGACCTGCCGTGACCGCAATCGCTTGGCACTTCAGGCTGACCTCCTTTTCGCCTACGCTAGGGGGATAAGAAATGTCCTGTGCCTTACCGGGGACTCCATCACCGTGGGAGATCACAAAGAAGCAAAAGCTGTCTTCGATCTCGATTCCGTGCAGCTGCTTCACACGGTGCATACCCTGGAATCGGGGTGGGACATTGCGGGAAACGAACTTGACGGAGCAGTTGAGTTTTGCGTCGGTGCCTGTGTGACTCCAGATGCTGATCCCATCGAGCCCCAGCTCATTAAATTCGAAAAGAAGGTTCAGGCAGGGATACAATTTTGCCAGACACAGGCAATCTACGATTTGGATAACTTCAGAAAGTTCATGGAATATGCCCGCAAGCTGGACAAGAACACCAAGATTCTGGCTGGGATTGTGCTTCTGGTTGGAGCTAGGATGGCAAGATTTATGAACGAAAGCGTCCCCGGGATCTATGTGCCTGAAGAGCTGATAGACGAACTTGCTTCAGCTCCCAAGGGAAAAGGGTTAGAGAAAGGGATCGAGATTGCAGGACGCCTGATAAGGCAGATAAAGGAACAGGCTATATGTGATGGGGTTCACATCATGGCTATCGGGAGGGAGGAATTGGTTCCCGAGATCCTGGCAGCTGCCGGACTATAATGCGAGGGGGAAGGAATGATTACACTGAACAACCTCGACACCAAATTCAAATATGAGGTCGCCGAAGAGCCGGGAGGGGAGAATATAAAGCTCTGTTTTGCCTGTGGGCTTTGCACCGCCGGCTGTCCCGTCTCAGAGATCGATCCTGAATACAATCCCAGAAGAATCATCCACATGGTTCTTTTAGGGATGAGGGAAGAGGTCCTCTCTTCTAACCTTATCTGGCTCTGCTCCCTCTGTTATACCTGTCAGGCTCATTGCCCTCAGAATGTCAATTTCGCCGATGTGATGAAGGCTTTGAGGAATATGGCAGTGCGGGAGGGCTATGTGCATCCTTCCTTTGCCAATCGGATAAAGGATATTGATACCTTCTCGCAGAGGCTGAGGCACCAAATGGTAAGCTCCGTAGTGGATCGCAAATCTGAGGAGATGGAATTGGAGCCGGCGAAGCTCGCGGAGGAGGCCTTGAAGGGATTGAAAACCAAAGTCTGATGTCCAAAGTAAGTCGAAAGGCGATATCTACCAAAGGGAGAGAATGACATGGTGGCAAGAGATGGATATGTAGGAGCAGTGCTGGTAGTGGGGGGAGGGATAGGCGGGGTCCAGGCAGCCCTCGATTTAGCTGAATCGGGCTACTATGTTTATCTTTTGGAGAAATCCCCCGCCATCGGCGGAGTTATGGCGCAGCTTGACAAAACTTTTCCCACCAACGATTGCTCCATGTGCATCCTCTCTCCCAAGCTGGTTGAAGCGGGAAGGCACCTCAACATTCAGCTTATAACCAACGCTGAGTTAGAAGGGGTCTCAGGAGAACCGGGGAGATTTAAAGTCAGGATCCTGAAGAAGTCACGATATATCAATGTGGATAAGTGCACCGGCTGTGGTGAATGCGCTCAGGTTTGCCCTGTAGAGGTCGATAGTGAATTTGACCAGGGGTTAACCAAGAGAAAGGCAATATACATACCCTATCCTCAGGCAGTCCCCAGCATTTTCACCATTGACAAGAAGGAGAGACCTCCATGCGTGAGAGCTTGCCCTGCACAAGTAAATGTCCAGGGATACGTAGCTCTTACTTCTAAAGGGAAGTATAAAGAAGCTTTAGAACTGATCAAGGAGAACCTTCCCCTGCCGGGAGTGTTGGGGAGGATCTGTCCCCACCCTTGTGAATCTAAATGTAACAGGGCACTTCTCGATGAACCCCTGGCTATCGCAAACATCAAGCGGTTCATAGCGGATCAAGTTAAAGATGAGCTTCCCCCTCAGGTGGAGACAGAGAGGAAAGATGAGAGGGTTGCCATTATCGGCTCCGGCCCCGCAGGGCTTACTGCCGCTTATCAACTGGCGAAGGAAGGATATGGGGTGACTGTGTTTGAGGCTTTGCCTGTTGTTGGCGGGATGCTATATGTGGGAATACCTGAATACCGCCTTCCCAAGAGGGTATTGGAAGAAGAGATTGAAGCTATTAAGCGCACGGGCGTCGAGATAAAGACCAATACCCCCATAGGCAAGGACTTGACCTTGGATGACCTCTTCGCCCGGGGGTTCAAAGCGGTGTTTATTGCAGTCGGTGCTCACAGGAGCTTGGAGCTTGGCATCCCTGGGGAGCATGCTGATGGTATAGTTCATGGGGTGGCATTCTTGAGGGAAATGAATTTGGGGAAGGAGGTGAAGCTTGGGAGGAAGGTTGCCATAATTGGCGGCGGCAATGCAGCTATGGATGCAGCCAGGGGTGCACTTCGCTTGGGCGCCCAGAAGGTTCTCATTCTCTATCGCAGGTCTAGGGTGGAGATGCCAGCAAGCGATGAGGAGATAGAGGCGGCTTTAGCTGAAGGGGTTGAAATACAGTATTTGGTTGCCCCAACAGAGGTTCTGATCGAGGATGGAAAGGTGGTGGGTATAAGGTGCGTTCGAATGGAGTTGGGAGCACCAGATGCCTCTGGCAGAAGGAGACCTGTACCTATTCCGGGTTCGGAGTTTGATATAGAAGTGGATATGGTTATCCCTGCTATTGGTCAAGCCCCCGATGTGTCTTTCCTCGAAGGCTCAGGGATAGCGCTTAGCAGAAGGGGCTTGATAGATGTCGATCCTATCACCCTTGCCACTAGCCGACCTGGTGTTTTCGCCGGGGGGGATGCCCAAACTGGACCTGGGATAGCCATTGAAGCAGTGGCAGCGGGAAACAGGGTGGCAGTTTCCATCACCAGATACCTCAAAGGGGAGGATTTGAGGCAGGGAAGAGAGATGGAAGAAGAGGTTGAACCTCCTGATTTGAGCAGTCTCCCCTTGGGAGAGCCGAGGAAACCCCGGATGCAAATGCCAGCTATCGATCTGGAAAGGAGGCGAAGCAGCTTCGATGAGGTGGAGCTGGGCTTCACTGAAGAGATGGCGCTTCAGGAAGCGGAGAGGTGCCTCAACTGCGGAATTTGCTCCGAATGTTTGCAGTGCGTCGCCGCCTGCAAAGCCGAAGCCATTGACCATAAGATGCAAGACGAAACTGTGGAGCTCGATGTTGGCTCCATTCTCCTTGCCCCTGGATATGAGCTCTTCGATCCTTCAGTCCAGTATGAGCTGGGGTATAGGAGATTTCCCAATGTGGTGACCAGCCTTGAATTTGAACGCATCTTAAGCGCCTCTGGGCCATTCCAGGGGACTTTACTCCGACCCTCGGATTTGACTCCGCCACAGAATATAGCGTTCATTCAGTGTGTCGGCTCAAGAGACGAAAAACATAATAGGCCCTACTGCTCCTCCGTTTGCTGTACTTACGCTATTAAAGAGGCCATTATTGCCAAGGAGCATAGCACCATCCCTGTGGACATCACTATCTTCTTCATGGACCTCAGAACCTATGGCAAGGACTTCGACAGATACTATGAGCGCGCCAGGGATGAAAGCGGTGTGAATTTTGTCAGGGCAAAAGTATATGGCATTGATGCCGTGGATGGCACTGGAAATCTGGCGGT
>JADFVG010000115.1 GCA_015222405.1 Chloroflexota bacterium | reverse complement strand
GGGAGGTCGTTGCTTTTCATGGTGACCCCGAAAGGGCGAAACACCTCTTCTCTATCCACTACGCTAAGCTAGTTAGCATTGACCACCAAGGCAACTTCGATTTCGGCATACAATACAAATAGGCAACTGGGCTCAGTGTCAAGTTAAAATTAGAGACTAGCTCCGAGCCCTGTTCTCTCCACTACTGTGCGAGCGTTTTCTTGGCGTTCGCGCACCGTCGGTTTCCTCAACTGTAACCACCTTACTACTGAATTCTAACTTCGTTCCAACCTGCCGGTGATATATTTTTTCACTAGGTTGAAGAACTGAGACCTTATTAGTCATGAAGTCTGACAGTGGATAGCGCAAGTCCTGCCGCGAGACGGGGACAAGGGCAATAGTGAAAACCGAGGAGGAGTGGAAACCAAGGTGAGGGAGCTTGTAGGGAACGCAAATGAGGAGATTGCAAGACTATCCAGTTCTGGCGCGTTCCTAGTGTTCACATGGCTATTACTGCTTTTCTTCGGCACAATGGACCTCACAGGCTTCCTATTCACCGGGCAGTGGCACGGGTTCATCCGCGTAGGGATAATAGCGGCGTGCATCACTTTGATATGCCTAATAATAAAGAAGGGATATGCAAGGGGACTCACCATTGCCGACCTTGTAGGGCTAGGCATAGCATCCTTTGCCATAGGTGGCAGTCTGGCCTTGGTATAGATAGACCCATAATTGGGAGTAATCTAACATCCGTCCATTCGTGCAGGTCTAGAACAGGAGATACATAAATGACCGAATGCGTTCTCACCCACAGGCGATCAGTCGATGAATACACTCCCACAGTGGGGGAGGAATGCATTCAGGAATTGAGGGAGCTGGCTGAACCCCTATGTGGAGCCAGAGTGCTTCATCTCAATGCTACCGCCGCTGGTGGCGGGGTAGCAGAGATACTGAAGGCTCTGGTTCCCCTGACGTGCGACCTGGGATTGAATGCCGAGTGGCGTATCCTGCGAGGGGCCGATGAGTTCTACAAGGTCAGCAAGGCCCTGCACAATGGCCTCCAGGGAATGCCGATTCAGCTGAAATCTCACATGAAAGAGATATGGCTAAAGTATAGCAATCTGAATGCCGACCTTTTGAACTCTAGGGGAACCTATGATTTTGTGGTGGTTCATGACCCTCAGCCGGCCGGCGTTTTGCGCCTTCTGCATCAGAAAAATGGTCATCGAAATCCAGGTATTTGGATATGGCGCTGTCACTTGGACCTCAGCACCCCTCGCCCTGATATTTGGGGATTTCTAAAGCCTTACGTTGAGGTCTACGATGCTGCCATCTTTACCAGGGGAGAATACCTTCAAAAGGATTTTCAAGGCCCCCGGTGTTTCGACGTGCCTCCAGGCATAGACCCCCTGAGCATCAAGAATCGCCTCCTCGATGATAGGGAAGTTCACAGTATTCTACTGCGCTACGGAGTTGACCCAGGTCGGCCCTTTATCTTCATGGTATCCCGTTTCGACCCCTGGAAAGATTTCCGTGGGGTTATCGACATATTTGGTTCGGTAAAGAAAGAATTCCCCGAGGTGCAATTGGTGCTGGCGGGTGGAGGGGCTGACGACGATCCAGAAGCCTGGTCATGCTACCAACGCACTGCCGCCTATGCACAGGGCAAGAGCGATATTCATATACTGTGGGGCCAGAACGGAGTGAGCAGCCCGGAGCTTAATGCCTTTCAGCAGGCGGCCAGCGTGGTGGTGCAAAAATCGATCCGCGAAGGTTTCGGGCTGGTCGTCGCCGAGGCCTTGTGGAAGAGCCGTCCTGTGGTGGCGAGCGATGTGGCGGGTATTGCCCTCCAGATATCACATGGGGAAACTGGCTACCTGGCGCGCTCGGTAGACGAGTGGGTAGAGGCCATAACATCCCTCTTGCGAAATAGGGAGACCGCTGCCAAGTTCGGAAATGCCGGCAAAAACGTAGTTCAAGAGAAGTTCCTCATCACCAGGTGCCTACGCGATTATCTGAAGATTTTCCGGACTCTCTCTGGCTGAGGTCGACGGCCTTGGTGCGAATTGTCGGCACTCATGTCTACCCCATCTCGGTAGCTCTTACCTTCAAAGACTATCAGCAGCGGCACAACGGCAATATCATACTTGCTTTCCAGCTCCCGCGGGATGCAAGCAGTGCTGTCGGTCATAATCGCAACTTTGCTCATGACATTTGCCCACCTTGGCTAATCCTATGCGTAGCAGCCGAGAGCGAGTGCCACTCTTGGCGGCATCATGCCTGGCCCTCATCCCTGTTTACGCCAATCCTAGCCCCCCAATCCACAACTGTCAATTCTCGTTGCAGCGGAGAGTTCGCTCGTCGTCACCAAGACACACGGTGGGGTTAAGGGTTCCAACCCCCAACTTGACAACCGGCAAAGCCTCTGCTAGGCTTCTCGTGCGGGCGGTTCGTATTCAAACCAGCCTGCGAATGTTTTCTGCGTAAGCTTCTAAATTGTTCCCTCAAGAGAGGGACCTCCGTGCCGGGTCTTTGACTCTCCTCGATTCATAAATAGACGCTTTTGAGGAGTCCCAGCATAAGATATACCCCGAACCCTCTCGTCATTGAGAATAACTGTTTGCGGCGAGACGGGGATACCTCTTGGCGGAGAAGGAGGCCAACCAGCTTGACGAGGAGGTGGTATGAACGCGAAAAGGGTTGAAAGACAAATCACGTATGCCATCGTAATTGAATCATAGAGAAGGAGTCATAATATGAACAAGGAGGAAAGGTACGACTTTGTAATCGTAGGTGCAGGCCCCAATGGCACCGCATTAGCAGCGTATCTGGCCAAGAGCGGACAGAGCGTGTGCCTGCTGGAGGAGAGGCCAGAGGCCGGCGGGGCATGTGAGAACACCGAAGTAATACCCGGGGTACGTATCGATCCCCATACTACTTACATGTATTTGGCAGCGCAGACGCCTTCTCACACTGCCTTGACAATAGAGCGCTAGAGGAATAGAATTCCGCACGCACAGATTAGCCTCAGCATGGCTGGGTCAGCTTTTGGAAATCAAGACAGAAGGAGAAATCCATGGGGATAAAAAATGGCGACCAGTACGTAGATAGGCTAAGGCAGATGAAACGCAACGTTTACGTCAGAGGAAAGACAGTGCCACGGGACGATCCCTTGTTCAGCTCTGCCTTGAGCATAACCCGGCTTACATTTGATGCCGCTTTTAGTGATGCGTACCGCCCTTTAGTGGTTACCAAGTCTCACCTTCTAGGCGAGGAAATCAACCGATTTAACCACCTCCATCAGAGCCCTGACGACTTGCTCAGAAAGCAAGAAATGGTCCGAGTGCTGGCACCGCTGGCAGGTGGCTGTATTCAGAGGTGCATGTCCAACGATGTGCTAAACGCTCTAGGCATAGTGACAAAGGAAATCGACGAAGCTAAAGGCACAGAGTACCATGACCGCTTCCTTCAGTACGTAAAGGAATACCAGAAGAATGACCTGATAGCGGCAGGGTGCCAGACCGATGTGAAGGGTGACCGCAGCAAGAGGCCTCATCAGCAGGTCGACCCCGATCTATACCTCCGCATTGTGGAAAAAAGGAGGGACGGGATTGTGGTGCAGGGAGCTAAGATGCATAGCACGATTGCTGCCTATGTGGACGAACTGTTAGTTATCCCCACCCGAGCCCTAACACCCCAGGATGAGGATTGGGCAGTGGCGTTCGCTATACCAGCCGACACTGAGGGCATCAAGCTGATTACCAGGGTTACTGCCCCTCGGGGACGAATAGAATGTAAGGCTCCGTATAGCGAGACCGCAGGGTGGGCAGACAGCGTCACTGTCTTCGACCATGTGTTTGTTCCCAATGAGCGCGTGTTCATGTGCGGAGAACGGGAATTCGGAGCCCGGCTAGCCTTGCTATTTGCCAACAATCATCGGCACAGTTACACCGGCTGTAAACCTGGGGTCACCGATATTATCATGGGGGCCTGCGCACTAGCCGCGGAGTACAGCGGGGTAGGCAACGCTCCTCACATAAGGGATGAAATTACGGAGTTAATGGTTATCGCGGAGCTGGTATATGCCTCAGGCATAGCTGCTTCGGTTAAGGCCAAACAAACCTCCTCCGGTATCTGGGAGCCTGCTTTCCTCTATTCCAATACTGGCCGCTACCTTGCTGGCAAGAATATCTATCATGAGTATGATACGCTGACCAGCATTTCCGGTGGCTTACCATCAACACTCCCTTTTGAAGAGGACTGGCTTAATCCTGAAACCAGGGGCTATCTAGAAAAGTACATGATGAGGAACCCAGAAGTAACAGCAGATAAGCAGCACAGGCTATTCCGCTTTATTTCTGACTTCTCCTGCTCAGCGGTCGGCGGAGTTATGCAGTATGCCGGCGTCCATGGAGGTGGCTCGCCAATAATGGAGTTAATAGGCATCCGGAGCCAGTACGATTTGGAGTCAAGAAAAAAGCTGGTAAGGCACTTGGCTGGCATTGAGGAGTACGACACCGAAACTAAGAAGCAGCTTGCAAGAAATCTGGCTCACATGGACGATTAACGATTCTTTCTTTTTCAGGAGAAAATGAAACAGCAAAATAGGCGCCTATCCCCAGCTTATCTTCATCAGGAGCTGCGGACTAAGGTTATCGGTCATAATATCCTCTACTATCCCGTCACTTCCTCCACTATGGATGTGGCCAAGCAGGCGGTGCAAGAGGGAGCGGAGGAAGGCACCATCGTTATTGCCGATCACCAGACTGCGGGCAGAGGGCGCTTTGGCCGAAAGTGGCTGGAGCCCCCGGATAGCAGCATCCTGCTCTCCATCATCCTCCGTCCCACGCTGGAGGAACTCCCCCGCCTTAGCATGGTAGCTTCCCTGGCAGTTATGCGCTGCATCGAGAAGGTAACGGGGCTGAAGCCGGTAATCAAGTGGCCCAACGATATCATTATCGAGGGCAAGAAGATATGCGGGCACCTGATCGAGAGTGAGGTAGCCAACGAGACTGTCCAATCGGCCATCCTGGGCATCGGGCTAAACGTAAATCTGGATCCCTCCTCCATCCCCGAAATCGCGGAGACGGCAACCAGCCTCAAGGAGATGCTCAAGGTGGAGGTCTCCCGTACTGAAATATTGCGAGCACTATTGGGCGAGTTCGAGGAGCTGTATGATGCCCTGCGTCAGGGTGAGCCCATCGATAAGCTGTGGCGCCGCCACCTGGAAACCTTGGGCCAGCAGGTAACAGTGAAATGCGGCGATGAGGTGCACCAGGGCTATGCCGAATCCGTAGACGAACAGGGAAATCTACTTCTACGCCGCCCCGATGGCAGCCTGCTTACCGTTACCGCCGGGGATGTCACGCTACAGGACCTGAAAAAGGGTTAAGCCAGAAGACCCTCGCCCCCCAGCTTTTCGGCAACCCACTCCAAATTCAACTCTTCCAGTTTGGCTCTCTCCTGAAGGCCTGTGGCGATATCCCAACCGCGAATCTGGTAGTATTCATCCTTCATCTGCTCGAATTTGTCCCGCTCAACAACCATTCCCTTTCTGGAAAAGACCTCGCCATCCTTGCCCGGAACTATGCAATTGGGGTTGCCAAAATCGCCCTTGAGGGGGATGGCAAAATTGAACTCCTCGAGGCAATCGTGTTCTCTTCCCCGGTGTCCTTCCCTGGCGAGGATGGCCCGTTGCAGGTTAAAGACCCTCTCTCCGATCTTGTATAGGCCCTGCTCATCGATGTCCCTTCCCGTCACCGCGGCGCAAACCTGGCTCTCCAGGGTGGGGTCACCAACATGGTCTCCAGAGAGCCGGCTATGGAAAATGGGCCAGATAAAATCGCACAGGATGAGGCATTCCTTGGCGTACTCCCGATCTTGAATCCTGGCTGCAGCTAATGCCTTTCCCTCATATGTGGAAAAGTCGGCAGCTATCTCACTCCCCCAGAATCGCTTGGCTATGGCCCTTATCACCTCGGAGTTGAGATAGCTCTCACCAAACCCCGCGGCCTGAGCAGCCCACATCATAATTAGCGGGCTGATCTCGTGAAGCTGTTGAATGGGAAGCCTCGGTTCCATGGCATAAAGGAGGCCGGTGGTAATGTATAACCTGGCCCCATAAACGGAATTGTAGCCGGTCCAGGTCATATAATCGGTGATCAATTCCTCGGCCTCTCTGCCCAGGGCTGCCGCTGCCTTAAGGGTGCCCTGGGCCAGCAGGTCGCCAAATCCCTCACGGTGGGATATCTTGCTCAGCAATGTCTCGATAAACTCCTTGCTCCCGATCTGGGAAAGCGGCAAGCCGGTCTGCTCATCGCTCAGGAGATCGGCTCGGTAGCACCTGCTCAGCCACATGATCATGGTCTCGATGGCGTGGGTATCGACCCCATAGTCATCGCAGAGCTTGTTCGCCTCAAAGGGAACCTCGTTGAGCTCCCCATAATAGCGCCGGGCTCGGATCTCGTAGAACACCGAAGACTGGCACATGAATTTCCCCTTTTTCCCGCTCATCCCCTCATAGGTTGAGCGCATACACCCAACGCCACAGCCATAGCAAACATCTTTCTTGAGCTTTTCTGGGTTCACTAGGGAGGGCAATATCGATGTAGACCTGCTTTTCGTTTCAAGACGCAGTCGCTCCTTCAGCTTCCGAACCCTCTCTGGCTCGGCTACTTCAACCTTGCCCCTTCCCCTTACAGCGATGGCCTTTAGACCCTTGGAGCCCATCACTGCCCCCAGCCCACTTGAGCCAGTGGCGTCGTTATCCGCCACCAGACTGGCAAACACCACCCTATTTTCGCCCGCCATTCCCACGGCCACCACCCGAAATGATCTTCCCAGTTCTTCCTGCAGCTTTTCCCGACAATAGATCGCCCCCGTGCCCACGAGATGGGTTGCATCCCTTATCTCCACGCGGTCACCATCGATCCACAGATAGACGGGCCTGTCTGACTTCCCATAAATGACCAGGCCATCATACCCGGCGAATTTGAGCTGAGTGCCCCAGGAGCCACCCAGATTGCAATAGGAAAACCGATTGTGAATAGGGGACTTTGCGCAAACCTGCCATCGAGGGCCGGCAAAGCCTGCAACGCCAGCGATAGGACCAGTTACGAAGAGCAGCCTGTTTTCGGGGTCGAAGGCGTCGATCCCCGGGGGTACCTCATCCCAATAGAGCTTGGCCGCTAATCCCCTCCCCCCCAGGAAGAGATGCACATAATCCTCGGTCGGGATCCTGTCGACATCTCCAGTAGAAAGGTCGATCCGCAAGATATTTCCCGCATATGCTTTAGGGCGAATCATGTCCTCCTTCAATTAGCTTTGTTTCCGCCGATGCAAAAGGGCAAGGGTCCAGATGCCTTTCGGATGGCAAATCAGCCCAAAACAGGGTAGCAACATGCTCATCATGTGTCAATTCCAGTCGATGACGAGATAAGGCCGTGGCGAGCTAGCCAGCGTCCCTATCTTTTGCCTCGGGATCCGTAAACTACAGCCTTAGGTCGTCTATTCCCTTTCGCTCCTCCCCTCACCACCAATCCTTCTATTCCCCAGAAAAGCGCTGATCAGGTCCAGGGGCAAGGGGAATACCAGGGTATTGGTCTTCTCAGTGGCGATCTCAGTGAGGGTCTGGAGATAGCGCAGTTGCAGCGTTGTCGGCTCCTGGCCGATGACCTTGCCCGCCTGAGCTAGCTTTTCAGCAGCCTGAAACTCACCCTCGGCGTGGATGATCTTGGCTCGCCGTTCCCGTTCGGCCTCAGCCTGCGCCGCCATGGCCCGCTGCATCGTGCTGGGAAGCTCCACATCCTTGACCTCCACCACGCTCACCTTGATCCCCCAGGGCTCGGTCTGCTCGTCGATGATTCTCTGCAGCGTCTGGTTCACCTTCTCACGCTGCGCCAGCAGCTCATCAAGCTCAGACTGGCCGAGGACGCTTCTAAGCGTGGTCTGGGCGATCTGGTAAGTCGCCAGCCGGTAGTCGTAGACCTCGATGACCGCAGCCTCGGGGTGCATCACCCTGAAATAGACCACAGCGTTGACCTTGAGCGTGACATTGTCCCTGGTTATCGCCTCTTGAGAGGGGACATCCATGGTAACGACGCGGGTGTCAATTTTGCGCATGCGGTCAACGTAGGGGATGATGAAGCGGATCCCGGGCGTCTTAGTCCCGACTAGCCGACCGAGGCGAAACACCACCCCAGACTCATACTGGTAGATGATCTTTATGCTCGCTGGCAATATGATGAGCAGCACAAAGGCTACTATCACAACTACTATCCAAGCCATTATCCTTTACCTCCTTCTTTTTTCTTGGTTACCCTCAGCTTCAAACCTTCGACCTTGGTTACTAACACCTCCTCTCCTGGTTCTGCTCTTCCTTGGTCCAATACCGCCTGCCAGAGCTCGCCGTGGGTGAAAACGGTGCCTCCGGGGTCAAGAGGTGTTCTGGCTACTGCGACCTCACCCACCATCGCCTCCCTCCCCGTCTGTTGCCCTATCCGACGGCTGAGCACTATAGCCCTGACCACAAAGGCAAGAAAGAGGACGAAGGCTACTATCACAAGCGCAATCCAAGCCATTATCCCTTGCCCCCTTCCTCTTGTTTCTTGGTTACCCTCAGCTTCAAACCTTCGAGCTTGGTTACCAGCACCTCCTCTCCCGTCTCTGCTCTTCCTTGGTCCAATATCGCTTCCCAGCGCTCGCCGTGGGTGAAAACGGTGCCACTAGGGTCGAGGGGTGTTCTGGCTACTGCGAGTTCGCCCACCATCGCCTCCCTCCCCGTCTGTTGCCGCATCCGACGGCTGAGCACTACAGCCCGAACTACAAAGGCGAAAAAGAGGAAAACAACGACCACCACCCCGGCAATAAGGCCCCTATTTATATGAAACATGGGATCGCCGATCAGCATCACCGAGCCCACAGATAATGCAGCGATGCCTCCTAGAGCGAGCAACCCGTGACTGGCGATGAAAACCTCGGCCACGAAGAGGGCAAAGGCGAGGGCGATGAGAATTGCCCCAGCGTAGTTGACGGGAAGCATGCCCAGTGAATAGAAGGCGAGAAAGAGGCAGATGCCACCCACGACCCCAGGGATGATAGTCCCGGGACTGGCAAGCTCGAAGAAAATGCCTAGCATCCCCAGGCTGAGAAGGATATAGGCAATATTGGGGTCAGCGATGATGAAAAGAAACCTCTCTATAAAACCCATATCTATGTGATTGATGTCAGCATTTTCGGTGTCCAGGGTGACAACCCTCCCGCTGAGCAGCGTCACCTCCCGTCCATCAAGCTGGATGATGAGCTGATCAAAATTATCGGCCATGATGTCGATGACCCCCAGCTCCAGGGCTTCCGAAGCAGGGCTTGACTTGCTTTCCCTCACCGCAGCCTCAGCCCAGTCGGCATTGCGACCCCGAAACTCGGCGATGCTCCTGATATAGGCGACAGCATCGTTAACTACCTTATCCTCCATGGTCCCGCTAATCTCTCCCTCACCAATGGCAACCGGGTGAGCGGCGCCGACCTCTGTTCCCGGTGCCATAGCTGCCACGTGAGCTGCCATGGTGATAAACGCCCCTGCTGAGGCTGCCCTCGCCCCTGGGGGCACATAGACCACCACCGGGACATCGGCCTCCAGGATGTCCTGCACGATGTCGCGCATGGAGCTATCGAGCCCTCCCGGCGTATCCATTTCGATAATGCAGGCGGTGGCGCCATGCTTCTCTGCGAGCCCGATACCGCGGTCAATATACCCGGCAAGAACAGGGTTGACAGTCCCGTCAACCTCGAGGACGTCGATTTGAGGGCCAGCAGCGCTCACCCCTCCCGCTACGAGCAGGGAAAGCCCGACTACTAGCAGAATGACAAAAAACCACTTCCGCATAACCCTACATTATAGAGAGATAGCAGTCCCTTTGCAATTCAGCTTCATTGTTGAAGGCTGAAGGAGATTGGTGTAGAATAGCCTAAGTATTTTTAAAGGCCAAAGATGATGAGGGTGCCCAGATGTAAAGGGATGCGCGACTTGCTCCCCGATGATATGGCTAAGTTCCGCCACATCGAAGGGGTTTTCCGCGGCTGTTGCCTCAACCGTGGCTATGGAGAGGTGAGAACGCCGACGTTGGAGTATCTCCACCTTTTCACCGCCACCGGGACGCTGACCCCGGGGATGCTGGGCAGGGTCTATTCCTTCCTTGACTGGGATGGCTGGAGCGGGGAGAGGGTAGTGCTCAGGCCTGAGGGCACCATACCAGCGGCTAGGCTTTATCTGGAAAACCTTGAGCGCGGCGATATAACCCGGCTTTTCTATGTGGAAAACACTTTCACTTTCGATGAGACGGGCAAGGAAGACAGGGAGCGCTGGCAGTGCGGCACCGAACTCATCGGAAGCGACCTGCCCCTGGCCGACGTGGAGCTAATCCTTCTCGCCGCCGAGGTTGTGGAGAAGCTCGGGCTTGGCGCTGTGGAGGTGAAGCTGTCCCATGCTGGCCTGATTAAGGCGCTGCTAGGAGAGCTGGGACTTGGGCCAGCGGAGCAGGCAGAGTTATGGGATCAGATTCTGGAGGGGAATGTGAAAGCCCTGGGGGAAATAAAGGCCAGGGATGCCGAACTTCAGCAGGCGCTGCCCCTTCTATTGGAGGTCAAGGGCAGCTCACCTGGCTTTGTTGAAAATATTAAGGTTTCGCTGGGGAAAGCCCTGCCTAAGCTTGAGCCCAGCCTCGATAACCTTAGCGCCATCGCCGAGCTGCTTAGCGCTATGGAATGCCATTACCAAATCGATATCGCCTCGGGGCGGGGCTTCGAATACTACACTGGGGTCATGCTTCAATTCTACTCTTCAGGGCAGATGGTGGGGAGAGGAGGGAGATACGACGACTTGATCCCGCTGGTAGGGGGAATGCCCGTTCCCGCCTCAGGATTTGCCCTATATATGGATAAATTGATGGCTCTACTCAAGCTGGAGGAGATGACCCCAGAACAGCGGATTCTGGTTAGCTCCCAGGGCCAAGGTGTGAAAGGGTTAAGGGCATGCCTTGAGGTTGCCCGCTTCTTGAGGGAGGCAGGCTATCACACTGAGCTGGAGCTGGAGCCTAAAGCCGCAACTGACTATCGCTGGATTCTTTCCTTACTCGAGGAAGGTCGCTTCCAGTTGACTGATCAGGCCACGGGTAAAAAGAGCGAAGTAGCTTCTGCAGCGGAGATGCTGAAGGTAATAGGAGGAGAGGGGTGAGACTCAGGCTTGCCTTGCCCAAAGGGCGGCTTCTGGCTGAAACTGCCTCTTTGCTTGAGAGAGCAGGGCTTGGCCTTTCGAACTATAAGGAGGGGGCACGTTCCTATCGCCCCAGGTCGACCAAATTCCCTGACCTCTTGCTCAAGGTGTTCCAAGAAAAGGACGTCCCTATTCAGGTAGCGATAGGGAACTACGATCTGGGGATATGCGGTCTGGACTGGGTTGAGGAGCTTGTGGTCAGGTATCCCAGCGGTGACCTGGTGAAGGTGGATGCTCTGGGCTATGGCAAAATCGACCTTTATGCGGTCGTCAGCAGGTACGCGGGGGTGACCTCGGTAAGGGAGATCAACGATCGGTTTGATACTGTGCGCATCGTCAGCGAGTACCAGAACCTAGCAGAATCCTTCGCCCGTAACATGCGCCTGAGGAGCTTCAAGGTCCTCCCCATTTGGGGGGCTGCTGAGGTGTATCCCCCGGAGAGCGCTGATATAGCGATCATGGCCCAAACTGCGGTGAATGGGCTTATGGAACAGAGCCTGATCCCACTAACTAGGATTCTCACCTCCAGCGCTTTTCTCATCGCCAATAAGAATAGCCTGGCCAACGCCGATATGAGCAACCTGCTAACCTGTCTTCGCCCCCTTGAAGTGGAGGCCGAAGAAGAGCCACCTTTGCCTGCTACTGCCGAGGTGAAGGGTGAGACAGTAGCCGAGGACGAAAGAGAGGTTCGCCTCGCCCTGCCCGATGGGCACCAGCAACGGCCGACCATGGAATTCCTGTCCAAGGCGGGGCTCAACATCAGCGATTATACTGAGGCGTTGCAAACCCGCAGGCCCACCCTGGCGCTTTCTGGTGTCAGCGTCAAGGTGATCAGGCCTCAGGATATGCCGCTCCAAGTGGCTAACGGGAACTTTGATTTGGCGATTACAGGAGAGGACTGGCTCAAAGACCATCTTTATCGATTCCCCTCAAGCCCGGTGGAGAAGATTTTGGACCTGGGATTTGGCAGGGTAACCGTGGTTGCCGTGGTCAGCCGCGATCTGACCATCAACGATGCCCGTGAGCTGAGCAACCTGGTGAAGGGAGGCAGGCTTGCCACTATCAGGGTAGCCTCAGAGTATGTGAACATCGCTGATAAGTATGCTCGGGATAAGCACCTGGAGCGCTACAAGGTGATTCCAACCTGGGGGGCAAGCGAGGCCTTCCTCCCTGAAGACGCCGATCTCCTCATCGAGAACACAGAAACAGGGGAGACCTTAGACCGGCACAACCTTAAAATTATCGACACCCTTTTCCAGTCATCTGCCTGCCTTATCAGCAATAGGAACACTTTGTCACAGCCATTAAAGAAGGATAGAATAGAGCATATCATCAAAGTCATGGAGAAGACAGCCAAAGGCGGCTAATCCCCTGAGACAATGAGGTCGAAAAATGCCTCCCATCTGTGTTCATCTAGTAATTGCCAGGGAAGCGGCGGATCAGCTGCATCATCCCATCATAGACCAAAACCTGGGCAGTTACCTGGTCGGGGCTACTTTTCCTGATGTGCATATAATTATCGCCGACTCTCGGCGTGAGCAAACTCATTTCTGCAATTTGCAGGATGAGAATTCCGAGAGCGGGGCTGTGATTATGCTCAGAGCCCTTCCCCACCTTGCCCAAAGGGATAAAGTGGATTCAGCGACGCAGTCATTTGTTGCCGGCTATCTGTCCCATCTCGTTACCGATGAGGTCTGGATAGTGGACATCTACCGTCCGTTTTTTAGTCTGTCCTCCTTCCTTGGCCGGGATCCCATGGCTAACATCCTGGACAGACTGCTCCAGTTTGGGCTCGATTGCCGCGAGCGAGAGGATAAAGCGAAGATGGAGGAAATTCGGGCACTAATCTGCGATTGGGAGCCGAGGGTTGATTTTATCGCCACCGCAACATTAAAGCTGTGGCGGGATTTTGTCTGCTCCGCGGCAGGGCGCGAACCAAGCTTAGCCTTTTTCCCTCTCTTCGCCCAGAGATTTCTGCTCCCGAGGTACAATGTCGATCCTGATCAACTGGAGCAGTTCCTCCCTCTGCTACCAGCCAAGCTGGAGTGGGCGATGCAGTACGTGACTCCGGAGCGGCTTGCTGTTTTCAAGGAAAAATCGATAATTCAGTCCGTGGCGGTTGCCAGGGGGTATTTTGGTGAGGATAGTTAGTGATCTACTAACGGCCAAAGCTATTTTACGCCGTTCCCCGTTAGCCCCTGTGGAAATCTCCCCCGAAATGAAACGAAGGATAAAGCATGTCTTCGGCCAGGAGCTCACCCCAGAGGAGGCAGTGGCCAGGATCATCGCTGAGGTTCGCGAAAGAGGGGATGCTGCCATTTTGGACTTCAGCAGAAGGATCGATGGAGTGGAGCTTAAATCTTTGGAGGTGAGCAGAAAGGAGATCGAGGCGGCCTATAAAAAGGTGGACAAGGGGCTTCTTGCCGCCCTAAATCTTGCTGCCGAAAGGGTGAGGGCCTTTCATCTTACCCAGATGCGTCACACTTTCAAGGGGTTCATGGAGAGAGGACTGGGGCAGCTCCTCCGCCCTTTGGAGAGGGTGGGCATATATGTGCCCGGAGGCACTGCTTGCTATCCTTCGACAGTATTGATGACCGTCATCCCAGCCAAGGTGGCAGGTGTCGAGGAGATCGTCCTTGTTACCCCACCTCGGAGTGGGAGTGCGATCCCAGCGCCGACGCTGGTGGCAGCAGACATCGCCGGGGCGGATCTGGTTTTCAAGATGGGAGGTGCTCAAGCCATCGCTGCCCTCGCCACTGGCACCGAGTCCATCCCCAAGGTGGACAAGATCTGCGGGCCGGGCAACATTTTCGTTATCTTGGCCAAGAAGATGGTCTTTGGCGCAGTGGCTATCGATGGGCTGGCGGGACCCACCGAGACCATGATCCTGGCCGATGATTCTGCCAACCCTTCCCTTTGCGCCGCCGACCTCCTGGCTCAGGCGGAGCATGATGTGCTTTCCTCTGCCATCCTGATCACCACCTCGGTTGACCTAGCGGATGAGGTTAACAAAGAGGTAGAGCGCCAGCTCAAAGGATTGAAGCGAGGCGACATCGCTTCAGAATCTATAGCCAAAAGGGGCAGCATAATCGTGGCTGCTAATATGAACCGTGCCATTGAACTGGTTAATCTCTACGCCCCGGAGCACCTCTCGCTAATGGTACGCAATGCTGCCTCGTATGTGAAAAGGTTCCGCAGTGTGGGGACAATCTTCATCGGCGAAAGCTCGGCGGAAACACTGGGCGACTATGTTGCCGGGCCGAGCCATGTTCTACCTACGGGGGGCACCGCCCGCTTCCACTCCCCCCTCGGTGTCGGCGATTTCCTCAAGTTAACCACTGTGGTCAAGCTCAGTGATGAGGACTTAGAGGCGCTTGGTCCTGCTGCGATTGCTATCGCTAAGGCTGAGGGGCTCACCGCCCATGCCCGAGCAGTGGAGGCCAGACTTAAGAAGGAGGGCAAGCGATGAACTCTGATCCCTTTCGAGGGGTGAAGAGGTTGATGAGGAGAGACCTCTTAGGCCTCGAGGGTTATCAGCCTATTGTCCCCCCCGAGGTGCTCAGCGAGGAAGCCGAGGTTCCTATTGAGGGCGTGATAAAGCTGGATGGCAATGAGAATCCCTACGGTTGCTCACCAAGGGTGCAGCGCGCCCTGGCCGACTATCCCTCCTACCATATCTATCCCGACCCCGAGCAAAGGGAGGTACGCAGGGCATTGGAAGGATACGTTGGCCTAGGGGCGGAGCATATTGTCGCCGGCAGCGGTAGCGATGAGCTCATCGACCTGGTGCTGCGCCTTTTCCTTGAGCCCGGGGACGAGGTGATCAACTGCGTCCCTACCTTTGGCATGTACCCCTTCTGCACCGAGGTTTGTGGCGGAAAAGTGGTGAGTGTGCCCAGAGACAAATCCTATGCCATCGACATCGCCAGGGTGAAGGAGGCAATAGACGAGAAAACCAAGATCATCTTTGTCGCCTCGCCTAATAACCCCACGGGAAACCTAACCCCTGAGCGTGATATCCGTAAACTAGTGGAGACGGGCAGGGTGGTGGTGGTAGACGAGGCATACTATGAATTCAGCGGTGTCACTGTTGCCCCCTTGGTCCCTGAGCACGATAATCTCATCGTTCTGCGCAGCTTGAGCAAGTGGGCTGGCCTCGCCGGACTTCGAATCGGCTACGGGATTTTCACGCCCGTGATCGTGGAACAGCTTCTGAAGATAAAGCAACCTTATAATGTCAACCTCGCAGCGCAGGTTGCAGTGCAGGCGTCCCTGGCCGATCTGGAATATCTCCAGGGGACGATAAAGGCCATCATTTCAGAACGAGAGCGTCTTTTTAAGAAATTGAAGAAAATAAAGTTTCTCAACCCCTTCCCCTCCAAGGCAAATTTCATCTTTTGCCCTGTGGTGGAAGGTGATGCCCAGAGGATGCACCAGGAGTTGCGCAAGCAAGGCATCTTCGTGCGCCATTTCGATACCCCGCTACTTCGAAACTCGCTCCGCATCAGTGTGGGTAAGCCAGAGCACAGCGATGCCTTGATCGAAGCATTGCAAAGGATAGGAGGAAAAGGCAGTGGCTAATAGAGCGGCTAGCGTTACCCGTGAGACTTCGGAAACGAAGATCAGCGTTGAGCTTGCCATCGATGGCAGGGGCAAGTTCGAGATACATACCGGGAGTAAGATGTTCGACCATATGCTCAGCCACATTGCCCAGCATGGTTTATTCGACATAAAGATTCAAGCCTCGGGATGGGATCAGCACCACCTGGTTGAGGATGTTGCCATCTCATTGGGCAAAGCCTTGAGCCAGGCCCTGGGCGATAAGAAGGGGATAGTGAGGATGGGGCATGCCCTGGTGCCTATGGATGAGGCGCTGGCTATGGTGGCGGTGGACATCGGGGGTAGGGGATATGCTGTCATCGATGCCAAATTCAAGAGGAAGAAGATCGGCGACATGGAAAGCGATCTTGTCGCTCACTTTCTGCAAGCATTTGCCCACGAGGGGCGGCTCAATCTCCATGCCCGGATTCTCAGCGGGGGCAACGACCACCATATGGCAGAGGCAATTTTTAAGGCGCTGGGAAGGGCGCTGGATAGCGCCACCAAACTGGATCAGCGAATCATAGGTGAGGTGCCCAGCACCAAAGGGGTAATCGAGGGCTAGATTTCCTTTCCTGTGAGCCGGCGGTATGCCTCCCGATACCTCTGGGCTGTCTGCTCGATGACATCCGGGGGAAGCATGGGCGCTGGCGGCTCCTTGTTCCAGCCCGAGGCAGTAAGCCAGTCGCGCGTCGGCTGCTTATCAAAGCTGGGCTGGGAATGCCCCGCCTGATATTGGCTGGCATCCCAAAAGCGGCTGGAGTCAGGGGTAAGAAGCTCATCTATAAGTATCATCTCCCCATCCACCAGCCCAAATTCCATCTTGGTATCGGCGATGATGATCCCTCGCTCGAGGGCGAAGTCATGGGCATAGCGATAGATGGCCATGCTCTTTTCTTCAATCTCTTGCGTTTGCCCTTCACCCAGGAGCTTGTTCATCTCCGTCATGGTAAGGGGCTGGTCATGCCCCGTTTCCGCCTTTGTCGTCGGAGTGAAGACGGGCTCGGGGAGCTTTTCGCTCTCCACAAGCCCCTGGGGCAGATGGATGCCTGTAACGGCTCCCCTTTCCTTATACTCTGCCCACGCTGAGCCTGAGATGTAGCCCCGAACCACGCACTCGATGTCGATGCGCTCTGCCTTCCTCACGATCATGGAGCGGCGGGCAACATAAGGGGGGAAGGAATAATTGGAGATGCAAACCCTGTCCCCATACATGCGATTGAGCCACTCGGCATCATCCACCACATCGATAACGTGGTTGGGCACCAGGTGGGCCGTCTTCTGGAACCAGAAAGCGGAAAGCTGGTTCAAGACGATGCCTTTATCGGGGATGCCGCAGGGCAGCACCGAATCGAAGGCCGAGATGCGGTCGGTGGCGATCATGAGCAGCCTGTCGCCCAGGTCATAGGTGTCCCGCACCTTGCCGCGGCGGTAGAGGTTGGGTAGATCAGTCTCAAGTAGGAGTTCCATAGGTGTTTAAAAAGCCTTTGATTGTTTTTAAAAATTTTTAAAAAATTGAACTTTTTTCTATCTAGTTTTGGGGGTATTTTTGATTGTTTCTATTAACTAAGATGGGCGCCATTGATTGCGTAGCGGGAATCGAGCCAACAAGTGAATCCTCAGCTATAATATAGTGGGGAAGGTTGTGGTTGTCAAGGGGATTTTGTCGTATAAAGATCGCTGAAAGAAACTGCATTTTTGAGCGATCTCCATAGTTCCTTCTATCTAATGGAAGCTGTCCTTCCCCCGGCGGTAAAGGTTAGGCAGACCGGTCTCAAGGATGAGTTCCATAGCTCTTTTTCTGCCTTTCATTTTCGATTTTCTGTCTCAACCATTTTGGCACGGCTTTGCCCGCCTTAACCTAGAACAAAGCCAATCCGCCAACTATCAGCAAAGCTATAACGGCTGCGACTGCCATCAAACCAATTAGCCCACCGCCCAGGATAAACAATCCGTCATTGTTCACCAGCCCAATGCCGATAAGGAGAATGGCACCGGCGAATACAGTGTTGGTGAACGGTATCGGGATCGCCATGACAATGGCTACGATAAGGATTACGATGCCCAAAAGAAGTCCAAAGGTCCTTCCCTGGCTCAGGATTTCAAAGCGCGGTTTGGAGAATCTCTCAACCAGCCTCACAAGGGGAATCCCCCTCTTCTCAATGCGGGCGATCGTTTTTGCGCTTATCTTCCTGCCATGAACCCGCTGAGGTATGATAGGAGAGCTTCTACCGGCGATTATCTGCAAGGCTAACAGAATAATGACCACGGCGAATGGGGTGGAATACCCCGGCGCTGGAATGGGCAACGCCGAGGGTAAAGACAACACCACAAACAGCAGGCCAAACCCACTCAGGCGGAGGGTATCCAGAAGCTCTCCAAAGGTGATCCCCTCGGGGTTAACAACGTTGATTAATTCTTCCAGTTCCAGGGATAATTTCCGCATCTTTTTGCCTCGCACCTTCACCACCCTCAGCGCTGTTTTTGCGCCTTAGAGCAGCCTGTCGCCCAGGTCATAGGTGTCCCGCACCTTTCCCCGGCGGTAGAGGTTGGGTGGATTTGTTTCAAGTAGGAGTTCCATGATTCTCTCCAAATCCGCCCGGCTAGAACGAGATGCTGCCTATGAGTGTCATCACCTCTGCTTCCCCTTCATAAGTCACACCATACCAAGCAGAGATTTTAATACAGGTAGAGCCCTTGACGCACACTATCTTCATCTCATACCCGTCCTTTGCCGGGTCATAGGCCTTAGCGTAGCCAGCCAGTTCGCCGTCTACAATCATTGTTCCCGCATCCTCGGGGTCGTAGCTGAAATCGGAGTATTGGGTTAGCCAAGCAATCAGGGCATCCATGTCAGTCTCCCGTCCTTCGAGCGACTTAGGAACACCGCCATAGGCTATCCCGACACTGTTCTCGACGTCCTCCAGATCCGCATAGAAAAGCAGCCCGTACTTGCCATCCTTATCCTCAAATTCTCCGTAGGGGAAGTCATTCAAACAAGCCCACCCTTGCGGGACATAGCCAACTGAAGGCTTTGGGAAACCTGCCCCCCCGCAAGCCACAGAAACCACCAGCAGGACACCCAAAAGCATGATGAGGAGAAATCCTCTGATTTTCATTTCATCCCCCTTTCCCCCCGGCGGTAGAGATTGGGCAGATCGGTCTCAAGTAGGAGTTCCATAACCCTCACCTCACCAAGGCCAAGTAGTTGTGCTGCTCGGCTTATTATTCATCTCTTGCATGCGCACCCCCTTTCGATAATCGGCTCCGTCCCAATGAACAGCATAACCTCTTTTCACAGGTTTAAAGTTGTCACCGTATATCACTATGCAAAGCCAGTAGTCACCCGGCTCAAGAAATAGGGGCACGCCTATTGCAGCTGCATGTGTCGCAAAACGGGCGTCGGTCTCATTTTCAAAAGTCGTGAATATATTGAGGTCAACAGTCCTATTGCGCGCAATATCTAGCGGTTGAAGACCTCTCTCGATTGGAGCAACAGCCCATCGCAACGTTAGTGGGTCATACCTCTTGTTAAGGCTACCATCGCGGTTTCTTACCTCAGCTAGTATAGCCTCACATCTTCGTGCCATGCTTCTGCCCTTATTCGTAATTCTTAAGCGTGGCCAGAAGGCCTTCTTATACTGCCTGTGCCTGGGGTCCACTGATGGCCCCGGGGGCCATTCCACCATTGTCTCTCGAGATACAGGCTCTTCCAACTTAGATTCTATCTCTAGCTCTGGCTTGCGAAACCAATCACGGATGATGTCTCGATAAATCACGCTGAGGACTGCCGCAAGGGCTATAATGATAGATGCTACTGCCATGTCCACCTCCCAAGCTTATAAATGCAATGCTTTTTCCTCTACCCCAGCCCCAGCCGCTCGAAGACCGCGTCCACGTGGCGCAGGAAGTAGCCTAGCTCTTCTCCCTCTTCAGTTGTGCGGCTCGCATTTTCTCCACGATTTCAATCTTCTTAGCAAAGGGTAGATTCCTCAACTGCTTCCTTCTCGCCTCACGCTCTTCACTGAAGACTTTCCAAAATTCTTCCGAGTCTATTATCGAGAGGAGTTTTCTCATCGCTGAACCTCCCCAGAATTTCATTTAGCAACCCCATGTCTGCCTGTTCTAAGAGACAGGGAATAACCATCTTATCTTTTGGTCGAAAAGCCATGAGCAAGGTTGCTATCAGGTATTCCACGGTGAGAACCTTGCTGGCAGTACCCTTCACTCTAATCCTTTTGGCTCGTCTGATAGCCTCATCAATAAGGGGACTGATAAAGCTTGGCAAGAACTGCACAGGCATTCCCTCTATAAGGATATAGACATCTCTTATCTCATATTTGCGACTTTTGAAATGCTGGTATAGTGCTGAATATTCCTCATCTGTAGTCATCAAGACAAAAATGTCTAAGTCATAAGTGAGTATCGGTTCCAAGTAGTAGTTTACCGCATATCCTCCACCTATGGCGTAATCTTTTATCACGCCTTCCCTCTTGAGTTGGTTCAGTGTCCTCAGAGCTTCTATCATGCTTCTTTTTATCCCAGCCCCAGCCGGTCGAAGACGGCGTCCACGTGGCGCAGGAAGAACTGGTAGTCGAAAATGCCATCAAGCTCAGATTTGGAAAGATGCTTGCCGACTTCGGGGTCGGCTTGAAGTAGACTGAGGAAATCTGCCCTCTCTTTCCAAGCCTTCATCGAGTTGCGCTGCACGATTTCATACGCTCCCTGCCGGCTCAGCCCCTTTTCGATGAGGGCGATGAGCACCCGCTGGGAGAAGACCAGCCCCCTGGTCACCTCGAGGTTCTCTCTCATGTGCTCGGGATAGACCTGAAGCCCGTTCATGATGTAGGTAAAAAGGGAGAGGACATAGTCCAGCACCAGGCAGGAGTCGGGGAAGATGATGCGCTCGGTGGAGGAATGGCTGATGTCGCGCTCGTGCCACAGGGCGATATTCTCCAGGGATGTGAGGGCATTCCCCCGAACAAGCCTCGCCAGTCCACAGATGCGCTCGCAGAGCTCAGGGTTTCTTTTGTGGGGCATGGAAGAGGAGCCGGTCTGCCCCGGCTCGAAGGGCTCCTCCAGCTCCAGAATCTCCGTCCGCTGCAAGCCCCTGATCTCGGTGGCAAACTTCTCCAGGGAGCTGGCGATGATGGCCAGCGTGGTCACGAACTGGGCATGGCGGTCGCGCTGCACTATCTGGCTCGATATCGGCGCTGCCTCCAGCCCCAGCCTGGCGCAGGCCCTCTTTTCAAGCTCAGGGCTCAGAGTAGCATAGGTGCCAACTGCCCCTGAAATCTTGCCCACTGCGATTGCCCTTTTTGCTTCTGCCAGCCGGTGGGCATTTCTCTTCATCTCCTCAACCCACAGGGCGAGCTTGAGGCCGAAGGTAGTGGGCTCGGCATGGACGCCGTGGGTGCGCCCCATCATGATGGTATGCTTGTGCTCCCGCGCCCGCTCCTCCAGCACCGGGGCAAGCTCGGCGATGTCCTGGGCAAGGATGTCGGCTGCCTCGACAAGCTGGAGGCTGAGTGCGGTATCGATAATGTCAGAGGAGGTAAGACCAAGGTGAATAAAGCGGCTCTCCTCCCCCAGGCTCTCAGCCACCGACCCGAGGAAGGCGGTCATATCGTGGTGGGTCTCCTTCAGGATTTCATCGAGGCGCTTGAGATCGCAGCGAGCCTTCTTGATCCTGGGGATGGCATCCCTGGGGATTTCCCCCAGCTCAGCCCAGGCCTCGCAGACGGCGATCTCCACCTGAAGCCACTTATCGAACTTGCTCTCATCAGACCAGACCTTCTTCATCTGTGGTCTAGAATAGCGTTCGATCATTTTTTCGTCCTTTTTTCGAACTTTGAGTTACTCTCAATGTTGAGCTTTATGGCTTTCGATAAGCTAGGCGATTTTGGTCTGCCTTTTCGCAGTATAGTCTATCACAATGCGGGTGCGCTGCCAATTTGTTTCACGGCGCTCGGGTCTTTGGTTCTGGTCTCCGGGCGAAGATGAGTGCCGC
>JADFVG010000114.1 GCA_015222405.1 Chloroflexota bacterium | reverse complement strand
TACCGACTGGTAGGTATCCACGATGACCCGCTTGATTGGATTGACCTGGTGCAGGGGATAGAGGGCAACCACCATCTGAATGGTGGAGCAGTTTGGATTGGCAATGATCCCCTTGTGCTCTTTTATGTCTTCGGGATTAACCTCGGGCACCACCAGGGGAACCTCTGGGTCCATCCTGAAAGCAGCGCTATTATCGACGACCACCGCACCGGCGCGCGCCGCTATGGGCGAAAAATAACTGCTGCTCTCGGCCCCGGCAGAAAATAATGCCACATCTACATTTTCAAAGGACTGAGTGTTGGTCTCTTTAACCTCCACCTCTTCCCCATTTACCCGCAGCTTTTTCCCCGCGGAGCGATCCGAGGCCAAAAGGCGGATGGAATTCATGGGGAAATTCCGCTGCTCCAGGACCTTGATAAACTCCTGTCCCACCAGCCCCGTGGCGCCAACAATGGCGACATCATACCCGCTCATCGCCGCCTCCTATAATCCCAATAGCGATTCCAGGCCGTAAACCAGCCCTTTTATGTTGACCACCCTCTTGATCGCCAAGATCACCCCGGGCATAAACGACTCCCGGCTAATGGAGTCATGGCGTATGGTCAGCGTCTGACCAGTTGCCCCCAGGATCACCTCCTGATGGGCGAGTAGCCCAGGGAGGCGCACGCTGTGGACACTGATCCCTTCGATCTGCCCGCCACGGGTGCCGCTGAGGCTCTCTTTTTCTGGCTCAGGATAACGAAAGGGCTTACCCCGTGCCTCTGCCATGGCCTTCGCTGTGGCCAGGGCAGTGCCTGATGGGGCGTCTACCTTCCCCTCGTGATGCTTTTCGATGACCTCAGCATAATCGAAGTATCTCGCCGCCAACCTCGCGAGATGGATCATCAACACCGCCCCCAGGGAGAAATTGGGCGCCACCACGGCACCCACGTCACCCTCTTGACATAATCTACCGAGCTCCTCTACATCGCTGGGAGAGAGGCCGGTGGTGCCGATGACAAGGTTGACGCCCTCTTTTATCGCCAATCGCGCCGCAGGCATGGTGGCCTCGGCTACGGTGAAGTCCACCATCACATCGGGACGCGAGTGGGAAAGGATTGTTCCTATTTCGGTGGCAAAGGGGATATCCCCCGAGCCATCGGGCAACGAAAGATGATCCTGTCCAGCCTTGAGGTCGACAGCGCCCACAGCCTCAAGCTCCGAGTCCCGGCATAGAGCATTCAAGACCTCCCTGCCCATGCTCCCCGCGGCACCGTGAACCACAACCCTTATCGGCGGCATTGCCTATTCCTTATGCCATCATTTTCTAGCAGACCCTCCTTGCCCTTCAGGGAACTTCCTTGGTCTGCTTGGGTAACCCCGTGGGCGCTCTTCCTGAGGCCTGCGCTCTTCACTGTGGGGAGAGAACCGCGGCCCTTGGGGTCTTGGAGAAGGGCCAGGTGCTGGGGTGTCCTTAACCTTGGCCACCTGGGAAGGCCCATGCAATACGGCACGGCGAGAGAGCTTTATCCTCCCCATGTGGTCGATGTCAATGACCATAACCGTGATCTCATCGCCAACCTTGACCACATCCTCAACGCTGGGAACCCGGTAGTCAGCGAGTTCACTGATATGAACCATTCCTTCTTTGCTGGGTAAGATCTCAACGAAGGCGCCATAGCTGGTGACCCGGGTCACTTTCCCGGTATAAGTGCCCCCGACCTCAACCTCTTTGGTCAGGCTCTCGATGATCTTGATTGCTCTTTGGGCTCCCTCCTCGTTGGTTGAGCCGATGAGTACTGTGCCATCGTTTTCGATGTCAATGGTGGTCTTGGTCTCCTCGGTGATGGACCTTATCATTTTGCCGCCGGGGCCGATAATGGCGCCGATCCTATCGGGGTTAACCATTATCTTATATATCCTGGGGGCGTATCTGCTGAGCTCCGGCCTGCTGGAGCTAATGGTTTGGCTCATCTTGTCCAGGATGAATAGGCGGGCGTCATGCGCCTGAAGGAGCGCCTTCTCAACAGCTTCGAAGGCTATCCCTTTGAGCTTGGTGTCCATTTGAAGGGCTGTGACCCCCTGGGCAGTCCCCGCCACCTTGAAATCCATGTCCCCATAGGCGTCCTCAAGGCCCTCAATATCGGTGAGCACGGCATATTTATCATCCTCGGTGATCAGCCCCATAGCCACCCCGGCCACAGCAGCCTTCATCGGAACGCCGGCATCCATCAGCGACAGGCTGCTGGCGCAAACGCTGGCCATAGAGGTCGAGCCATTGGAGCTAAGAACCTCAGAAACCAGGCGAATGGTATAGGGGAAATCCTCCTCAGTGGGGAGAATGGGGCTCACAGCGCGTTCCACCAGGGCTCCATGCCCGATCTCCCTTCGCCCGGGACCAACGATGCGCCTCACCTCACCCACGGAGTAGGGGGCGAAGTTATAATGGTGGATGAAGCGCTTGCTTTCCTCAAGCCCAATGGTGTCAATTAGCTGTTCCTCCCCCGTGGAGCCCAGGGTGGTAGTGGTTAACACCTGAGTTAGCCCGCGGCTGAAAAGCCCCGAGCCGTGGGTGCGGGGGAGAAAGCTGACCTCACAGGTTATAGGGCGGACCTCGGTCAGTCCCCGGCCATCGGTACGAGCGCCCTGTTCCAGAATTTTTGACCTCAGTTCATTCTTCAACTGGGACTCGAAAGCAGAATAAATATCGGGCAAGGGGAAGCTCTCTCCTAGTTTTTGCTCCAGTTCCTGCTTAAGGGCGGAGATGACCTCCTCCCGCTCCGCCTTTGGCATAAAGGTCACATCAGCGAGCCTGCCCGCGACGATGGAGGAGACCGCCTCTTCCACCTCCGGGTTGAGTTCACTGAGCTGAAAATCCATCTTTGGTTTGCCACAGGCGGCTCGAAGCTGGTGTTGCAACTGGATGATGTCCTGAATGGCCCCCTGTCCAAATTTGATGGCATCAAGGATGAGGCTCTCAGGCACTTCCTTTGCCCCTGCCTCCACCATGACCACTTTATTGTCGGTGCCGGCAACAACTAGATCCAAGGAGCTATCGTTGAGCTGAGTGAGGGTTGGGTTGAGCACAAACTCACCATTAAGATAGCCAATGCGAACGGCGCCTATGGGCCCATCGAAGGGGATATCGGCGAGCGTTAGTGCTGCTGAGGCGCCAATTATGGCCAGAATGTCGGGGTCGTTCTCCTGATCTGCGGAAAGGACGGTGATTACAATTTGAATATCGTTGCGCAAGCCCTTAGGAAACAGAGGGCGGAGCGGTCGGTCGGTAAGCCTGTCAGCGAGGATTGCATCCTGGCTGGGGCGACCCTCTCGCCGGAAAAAGCTCCCCGGGATCTTGCCTGCGGCATAGTGCCTCTCCTCATAATCTACGGTCAAGGGTAAGAAGTCTATCCCCTCCCGTGGTTTGCTTGAGGCACAGGCGGTGACCAACGCCATGGTATCCCCATAGCGCACCGTGACCGCCCCATTGGCCTGGGTAGCAAGCTTGCCCGTTTCAAGAATAAGGGCTCGATCGCCCACCATACATTGGAAGATTTGTGGCATTGTTAGTTCCCCCTAGTTTCGAAGGCTGCCAGGCTTACTTGCGGAGACCGAGCCTTTTTATCAGGGCACGATAGCGCTTGGCATCCAGCCTGCTCAGATATGTTAGTTGCCTCTGCCTTTGTCCCACCAGCGTGAGGAGACCGCGCCGAGTGTGCTGGTCATGCCGATGAAGCCTCAAGTGTTCTGTCAGCCGATTTATCCTCTCCGTGAGGAGAGCAATCTGGACCTCCGAGGAGCCAGTGTCCTCCTCATGAG
>JADFVG010000013.1 GCA_015222405.1 Chloroflexota bacterium | reverse complement strand
ATGTAGAGCAACAGCCCTCCTTTTTCGCCTCTATTCTAGCCCATGCCGCAACGTTAGGCTAGACCTAGAGCTGTCTATTTAGAATGTGGTATGATAGCCTTAGATGGCAACAGGGCGAAAAGATGGAGATCGGAATTATTGGATTGCCAAAAAGTGGCAAGACAACAGTGTTCAATGCCGTGACCAGGGGCAAGGCCGAGGTTGGCGCCTATACACCCTCTACTGCGGGGCCCAATATCGGGGTGGCCAAGGTGCCCGACCCCAGGCTCGAAGTCCTGAGTGAGATGTTGCACCCCAAGAGGAAAGTCCCCGCTGAAGTAACATATGTGGACCTGGCGGCGCCTCCTAAAGGTCTGGGGCGAAGTGAGGGGGTTGGCGGTCAGTTCCTTGCCCACCTGAGCAAAGCAGATGCCCTGCTCCATGTGGTGCGCGCCTTCGAAGATGAAACGGTGCCTCATATCGATGGCAGCATCGACCCGGAAAGGGATGTCGCCAATTTGGATTTAGAGTTCGCCTTCTCAGACCTTGCCATCATCGAAAGGAGGCTGCAGCGGATAGAGACCTCCCTTAAAGCGGCGAAGCCCCACGAGCGCGAGGCGTTCTCCAGGGAGAAAGCCATTTTGGCTAAGATCAGCAGCGCCCTGGAAAGTGAGGTGCCGATTCGGGAGCAGGAATTGACTGATGAGGAGAAAAAGGCGATCCTGAGCTACCAATTCCTGACTGCCAAGCCCCTGCTTCTGGTGTTCAATATCGGGGAGGACAGGCTATCTCAAGCCTCCTCTCTGGAGCAGGAGTGGCGGGCCAAGTATCAGCGCCCTCAATCTCAAGCTGCTGTCCTCTGTGGTAAGCTTGAGATGGAGCTATCCCAGCTTGAGGACACCGATGCCCAGGAGTTTCGCTCTGCCCTGGGTCTGGAAGAAGCAGCGCTAAACCTGATGATCAGGCTCTCCTATGAGCTATTAGGGCTCATATCTTTCTTCACCGTGGTCTCCGATGAGGTAAAAGCATGGACCATTCACCGCCAAACACCGGCAGTGAAAGCGGCGGGGAAGGTCCACACCGACATGGAACGGGGTTTCATCAGGGCTGAGGTCATTGCATTTGACGATTTAGTGAAATGCGGCAGCATCGCCGAGGCGCGGAAACAGGGTCTGCTCCACGTGGAGGGAAAGGACTACATCGTACGTGATGGTGATGTGAGCACCTTCCTCTTTAATATCTAAAAAGCTCCGCCCCTATTCCCGCTACTCTAAGAAGCTTATCAGCAATCCAGCCACGGTAGCAGAGGCGATGACCCCGGCAACGTTAGGTCCCATGGCATGATGGAGGAGGAAATTCTGTGGATTCTCCCGCTGCCCCTCAGCCTGGACCACTCTGGCAGCCATAGGAACAGCAGAAACCCCGGCAGCGCCGATGAGGGGGTTAACCTGACCCTTGGTCAGCTTGCACATCGCCTTCCCCATCAAGACACCCCCTGCCGTCCCGAAAGCAAAGGCGAAGAGACCTAAGCCAAAGATTTCAAGGACCTTCCAGGTGAGCACCGTCTCCGCAGCCATCGTTGCCCCGATACAAAGTGCGAGAAAGAGGGTGACGATATTTATGAGCTCATTCCCCGCTGTTCTCGCCAATCTCTCCACGACTCCGCTCTCCCGGAGTAGATTGCCGAACATCAACATCCCGATTAGGGGTGCTGCTTTAGGCAGCAACAGGATCACCATCACCGTGACGATGATGGGGAACAGGATGAGCTCCTGCCTGGAGACAGTGCGGGATTCCTCCATGACAATGGCTCTCTCCTCCTTGGTGGTGAGGAGCCTCATTATCGGCGGCTGAATAATGGGTACCAGAGACATATAGGAATAGGCAGCAATGGCCACCGGACCCAATATATCAGGGGCAAGCAAGGCCGAAGTGTAGATCGCCGTAGGGCCGTCGGCACCGCCGATGATCCCAATGCTCCCCGCCTCGTTTAAGGAGAAGCCAGCAGCCAGAGCACAAAAGAGGGCGGCGAAGATGCCTAGCTGAGCGGCACCCCCAAGGAAAAAGGTCTTGGGGTTGGAGAGGAGGGGGCTGAAGTCGGTTAACGCCCCGATGCCGAGGAAGATTATAGGGGGGAATATGGCAAACTTTACCCCCAGGTAAAGGTAAGAAAGAAGTCCCTGGAACTCCCCTTCGCCACCTGACTCCATCAAACCGGTAACAGGCAGATTGGCGAGGATGACGCCGAAACCTATTGGTATTAGAAGCAGGGGTTCATAGCGTTTGCGGATGGCGAGGTAGATGAGCACACAGCCAATTAAAATCATCAGCGGATTGCCCCAATGTAAGTTGGCAAAGCCGCTGAATTCAAAGAAGTCGACGATTTTGTCCAGCACTCTTTATCCCTCGATAGCTACCAGTGGCTCCCTTCTCCTCACATATTTGCCTTCAGCTACAAATATCTGCTTGATCTTCCCATCCCGAGGAGCAGGTATCTCATTCTCAATCTTCATCGACTCCAATATAAGCAGAATGTCGCCAGCCTTCACCACATCGCCAGTTTTGACCTTGATGGAGACAATTGTTCCCGGCATGGGAGAGGCAACCACTTCCTCTGCCACAACCTTGGCTGGTGCTGGCTTTGTTATCGAAGAGGATGATGCTCCAGGGTCTGCCGGGGGCTTCCCTGGGGTAACGGGAGGAGCCTTAGCTGGCGAAGGCGGGGCTTTAGGCCCCGTTTCCTCAATCTCCTCTACCTCTACCTCGTAGCTCTCGCCCTCTATGGTGATCTTGAATTTCCGCTTCATTTTTCCTCTTCTTGTTCAGGAGGCTTGGGCTTAGCGGCTATGCCTTCTCTCCCTGGAGCGCTGCGCCGCTCTGTCTCAAGGTAACGCGTTATAGCCGCCGTAGCGATTAGCGCCCTCTTACTCCTCTGTGCTTCCCCTGGGGCACTGACCTCTACCTCCTTGACACCACGCCTCGCCAGCCATCCCAGGCAGCGGGTTAGCCCAATAAAAAAGAAGGAAATAATAATCAGGGCTCCCAGAGCCACTATGGTTATTGCAAACGCATCACTATAAGCTTCGCTCACCTTTGTTCCCTAGGTCGCACCATCACTATGAAGACCCGCTTTACAGTTTGCCCAGTTTATCACCATTGCTTCCCTGCTGTCAACGAGCCGGGGCAGGGTTGAAATCTGGATGGCCATTACTATACAGCTAGCCCTTGACCACCCCCAGGGGTCTTGCTTTGGCCACCTTACGTGAGATCCCTGCCCTGTGGGTTACCTCCATATAAGTTAGCCCAATAGAGGAAGGCTACCCAGGCAAGCTCTTTGAAAGTAATGATTATTCGCCCTCCTTAAAGATGCGCAAATGGTGAGGTCATTGTAACCGACACCTATCTGTATTTCATTCTATACTCAGAGGCCAGTAGCTGGCTCTGACACAAGTCAACAGTTGTCTTCGTGTTGGCTCAGTAGCGCCTGAATCCTGTCTAGTCAGTAGCTAACACGGCACTGTATGAGGCTCCACGGCCATTTCTTTCCCGTTTATCCTTATATGACGTCTAGAGCCAAACAACATGACGGCTTGTTCAACGGCATTATTCACACTGATGGAGTGCACGAACGCCCATTGCCTATTTGCTTCAGGCGATGTATCATAGGATGCGGCATAGGATGCGGCATAGTAGATGGCCCTGTGAGAGTGCTAGATGGGGGAGGTGTGTACATGCTCCATTACAATTTCACTATCCGGGCTCGCTACCCAAACACAATGGGCATGCTGGCTAAGATTACCTCAGCCATAAGCAAGGCAGGCGGCGATATCGGTGCCCTTGACATCATTGACATTTCTAAGGGGCTCATCACCCGGGACATATCGGTGGCAGCACGCGATAAGGACCATAGCCAGAACATAGTATCCAGGGCAGCACAAATTCCCGGGATTCACATCGTCAATGTCGCCGACCGGATAGTGCAGCTTCACCTGGGTGGAAAGATCGAGGTTTCCAACAAGGTGCCTCTCAAGACGCGAGATGACCTCTCCAGTGTATATACGCCGGGCGTGGCCAGTGTAGCCCTTGAGATCGCGCAAAATCCCACAGCGGTGTGGGCGTTAACCATCAAGAGGAATACGGTAGCCGTGGTGACCGATGGCAGCGCAGTGCTGGGATTGGGCGATATTGGACCTTTGGCAGCGATGCCCGTTATGGAAGGTAAGTGCATGCTGTTCAAGGAATTTGCCAATGTGGACGCCTGGCCCATCTGCTTGAATACCAAGGACGTGGATGAAATCGTAAGGACCGTGAAGAATATTTCCGCAGGGTTTGGTGGCATAAACCTAGAGGATATCTCCGCTCCCCGCTGCTTTGAGATAGAAGAGCGCTTGAAGCAGGAACTGGACATCCCCGTGTTCCATGATGACCAGCATGGAACAGCAGTAGTGGTTCTGGCTGCCCTGTTGAACTCCTTGAAGATCGTCAAGAAAAGAATAGAGGAGGTCAAAATAGTGATCTGCGGGGTAGGGGCGGCGGGGATTGCCACCGCCAAGCTTCTGCTCGCCGCCGGGGCAAGGAACATCGTGGGATGTGACCGGTCTGGAATCATCTACAAGGGGCGTTCTGAGGGCATGAACTCAGCGAAAGAGTGGGTTGCTGAGCATACGAATCCGCTCAACATCCGAGGGACGCTAGCTGATGCCTTGGAGGGCAGTGACGTTTTTATCGGCGTGTCGGGCCCCAGTTTGCTCAAGGTAAGCGATCTGAAAAGGATGAACCATGAACCGATTGTCTTCGCTATGGCCAATCCTGTTCCAGAAATAATGCCTGAAGAAGCCGCACCCCACGCCCGTATCGTAGCTACGGGTAGATCCGACTACCCAAACCAGATAAACAATGTGCTTTGCTTTCCAGGGCTGTTCCGAGGCGTGTTGGACGTAAGGGCCACAACTATCAATGAGGAAATGAAGCTTGCTGCTGCACAAGCCATAGCATCTTTGGTATCAACTCGAGAACTCTGTGAGGACCATATCATCCCCAGCGCATTTAACAAAAGGGTAGTCAGAGCAGTGGCCTCGGCCGTGGTAAAGGCTGCTCATGACACCCAGGTCGCCCGAAGAACCCCTAGAGCCCGCCCACTAAGGCACCTCTGAAGCTGATGCCTGAACCTGATCTTCCACTTTGGAGGCATGAAGTCAGAGGAGAAGAGCGTCCTTACTATCCAAAGACAGGCCCAGTTTCTCAGCATTGCTTCCCTGCTGTCAACGAGCCGGGGCAGAGTTGAAATCTGGATGGCCATTACTATACAGCTAGCCCTTGACCACCCCTAGGGGTCTTGCTTTGGCCACCTTACGAGAGATCCCTGCGTTGTGGGTTACCTCCACCACCGCAGCGACGTCCTTATATGCCTCTGATGCCTCCTCGGCGAGGGATGCCATGCTTCCTGCCTTGACGATGATTCCTCTCTGGGCGAGCCTTCGGGCAACATCGACACCGCGCTGGCTTCGCTTGGCTGCCGTGCGACTCTGCACCCTGCCTGCCCCATGACAGGTGGAGCCAAAGGTCTCCTCCATTGCCCTTTGTGTGCCTACCAGGATGTAGGAGTAGCGACCCATGTCGCCAGGGATGAGCACTGGCTGCCCAATCTCGGCGTAGATAGCGGGAACCTCTGGATGTCCCGCGGGGAAGGCCCTGGTTGCCCCCTTGCGATGGATGCAGAGGGAAAGCCTCTTCCCATCAACCTGGTAATCCTCCATCTTGGCGATATTGTGCGTCACATCATATACCATCTCCAGGCCCAGTTCGCGCTGGCTCTGGCCAAAGACCTTAACGAAGCATTCCCGTGCCCAATGGGTAATGCACTGGCGATTGGTCCAGGCGTAGTTGGCAGCGCAGACCATAGCGGCAAAGTAGTCTTTGCCCTCCGGGGATTTCACCGGGGCACAGGCAAGCTGGCGGTCGGGTAGGTGGATGCCATATCTTTGGACCGCCGCTCCCATAGTCACTAAATGGTCGGTGCAAACTTGATGACCAAAGCCTCGCGAGCCGGTGTGGATCAGGAGTAGCACTTGACCCACCCTTTCAATCCCCATGACCGCAGCGATGGCAGGCTCGTAGATCTCCTCTACCGCCTGCACCTCCAAAAAGTGGTTCCCCGCGCCCAAGGTCCCTAGCTGGGGACCACCTCGCTGTTTGGCCTTGGTGCTCACACACTGGGGATCGCCACCAGGCATGCTCCCGTTGGCCTCAGTGACCTCCAAATCCCTCGCCTCCCCATATCCCTTCTCCACCGCCCATCTGGCGCCCATGAGCAGAACCTTTTCTATCTCCTTCTGATCCAACCTCAGCCTTCCCTGAGAGCCCACCCCTGAAGGGATAGCTCGATAAAGCTCGGAGATCAACTCCTCAATCTTGGGACTGACATCCTCCTGCATAAGATTAGTGCGGAGGAGGCGCACCCCACAGTTAATGTCATAGCCTACCCCTCCGGGAGAGATCACGCCATCCTCAATCCTGGTAGCAGCAACACCCCCGATGGGGAAACCGTAGCCCCAATGGATATCGGGCATAGCCAGGGACCTGGCAACGATCCCGGGGAGGCAAGCAACGTTGGCCACCTGCTCCGGGGTCTGGTCCTCCCGAATATGCTCCAGCATGGCCTCGTCGGCATAAATAAGCCCGGGCACTCTCATGCCCGCCTTGTAGCTTTGAGGAATCTCCCAGCGGTAATCATCTATTTTCTTTAGTGTTCCCTCCCAACGCGGCATCACATCACCCCCTCTAGATATCGAAGAGCACCTGAACTCTAAAGCCGTTGTCCTTTTCCACCTTGAGCATATGGTAGGTAGCTGCCTTGACCCCCACCCTTATCTTATGTCGCACCGGGTCCACCTTCTCCCCATAGCACCTAGCCTTAAGCTTGGTCTCGGTGAGCTCATCAATCCTAAACCTCTTAAACAGGATGCTCTCCACCTCAAAAAGATAGATGAGTTCGTTGAGCCAGGCCACAAGAAGGTCCTCATGATTCTCCGCCGTTACCTCCACCTCGCGGTCAAGGTTATCGCCGACATGCTTAAGGTCAACCATCAGGCTAAAGAGGGCATAAGCAGCGTTGGCAAATGCCTTTTTCAGGTCTGAGCCATAGGCAGCAATTCCAACGTCCGCCGTATGTTCGATAACCTCAAACCTTTTGCTCAAACAGCCCCCTTTTTATCGCATTCAATTATTATATCAGATTGCCGGCTTGAAGAGAATTGTATTGACAATGCGGCTCCTCTCTGCTAATTTAAGCTGATATAAAGGAGATAGCCTTTGCACAGATTCCATCTCCTGCCACGCGAGGAAAAGTTCTTCGACCTCTTTGAGGAGAGCGCCCAAAACCTGGTGCGGGCTGCCTGTCTCTTTGCCGAGCTGCTGCGGAATTGGGAGGATGTGGAGGAAAAGGTAAGGCAACTCACCGAGCTGGAACACCACGGGGACAACATCACCCACCGCATCATTGCCCAGCTTCATGGCACCTTTGTTACCCCCATCGACAGGGAGGATATTGCCCAGCTTGCCCAGCGTATGGACGATGTGATGGACTTCATCGAAGCCGCCGCTGTGCGCATAGTGCTCTACGGCATTGACAAACCTACGGAGAGGGCAAAGGAGGTGGCCGATGTCCTGGTCAGGGTGACTACCGAGGTGGGCGAAGCAATACCCCGGCTGCGCCACCGCCGCGAGCTGAGTCACATGAGAGAGCACTGCATCGAGATAAATAGACTGGAGAACGAGGCTGACGCTGTGAGACGCTCCGCCCTGGCGGAGCTTTTCCATGAGCAGGTAGACGTTACTAATGTGATCAAGTGGATGGAGATCTATGAAAACATGGAGAACGCCGTCGACAGCTGCGAGGACATCGCTGATATCCTCGAAGGGGTAATGATAAAGCGTGCCTGAGTCGGCACTTTTCATTTTCGTCATAATCTTTGCCATCGGTTTTGCTCTTGTTAATGGTTTCAACGATGCCGCTAATGCTATCGCCACTGTAATAGGTACCCGCGTTCTCTCTCCCCTCCGTGCTGTAGGCATGGCTGCCGTTCTAAACTTCGCCGGGGCAGCTACGGGAACAGCAGTAGCTGTATTCATAGGCACCAAGATCATCGACCCAGGTGTGCTCAGCCAGGGCTATGACATCATATTCGCTTCCCTGGCTGCGGTGATTATCTGGGGAACGGCAGCAACCCTCCTCGGTCTTCCGGTGAGCATGAGCCACAGCTTTATTGCCGGGCTGGTGGGGGCAGGGTTTGCCGCCGAGGGGAGCGGGGTTATTATGTGGGGAGGCTTTGGCAAGGTGCTCTCGGCAGTAGGTATCGCCCCTCTCTTAGGCTTTGCCGGAGGACTGACCGTGATGGTTGGCTTATCCTGGGCATTTCGGCGTGCTACCCCCCTTAGAGTGGAAGGCCTTTTCAGCCGCCTTCAGATACTCTCTGCTGCTTTTATGGCTTATAGCCATGGCAAGAATGATGGTCAGATGCCGATAGGGGTCATCGCCATGGCGCTGATGATCCACCGCGGCTCGGAACAGTTTCAGATTGATCCCTGGATGTGGGTTCTTTCCGGCTCAGCCATCGCCCTGGGCACTTTAATTGGCGGCTGGCGCGTTATAAGAACCTTGGGGACAAGGATTACTGCTCTACGCCCGGTTCACGGCTTTGCCGCTGAGAGTTCAGCAGCAGCAGTCATCGAGGCTGCCTCGGCCCTTGGCATCCCGGTGAGCACCACCCACTGCATCAGCTCCTCCATTATGGGGGTGGGGGCGACAAAACGGCTTTCCGCAGTGCGCTGGGGTGTTGCTGGAAACATCATTCTCGCCTGGGTGCTGACCTTTCCTATATGCGCCGGGATCGGTTGGCTCCTCATCTCCTTCGGCGAGTTCTTTTAACTGACCTTGATTATATAGCCAAAATAGGGGCTAAGCCCCTTCAGCTAAAGTCTCCCTTAGCAGAACCCTTTCTTTGACGCGGTCAATTGCGTATTGGCAGGCCTGAAAGGCTTCCCGGCGGTGGGGGGCGGCAACGGCGGCAACAAAGATAGTTTCCCCCACGCCGAGCCGACTCAGCCGGTGGCAAAGAGCTATATCCTCAATGTGCCACCGCTGACAAATATCATCACCCACCTCCTGCAACTCCTGCTCCACCACTTCCTTGTCTCCTTCACACTCGACAAAGAGAACCCTCTTTCCGCCTGCGGAATATGCCCGTACCGTCCCGATGAAGCTTACCAGTGCACCGTGGGTATCCCTCTTCAGGCTGTTCAGGACAAGATGGGGCAGGATGGGGTTTTGCGTAGCCTCAAACATGCTAATCAGGCAAGCTAGATGACTTCTGCTTTTTGGGGACTGATGCCCGCTTCTTAGCAGGCGAGGGAACGGGGGCATTGAACAGTGCCTCCAACTCTTCACCCTCTATAGTCTCTTTAGCGATCAATGCCTCCGCTATCTGCACCAGCTTGGCTCTATTCTTGGTGAGGATCTCTTTAGCTACATCATAGGCATGCTGGATAACGGCGTGAACCTCCGCATCGATCTCCTCAGCTGTCTTATCGCTATAGTCTTTTTGCTCTGATACCTCTCGGCCCAGGAATACCAGCTCCTCCCTGCGTCCAAAGGTGCGGGGGCCTAGCTTTTCGCTCATCCCATATTCGGTGACCATCTTGCGCACAATTTTTGTTGCCTGCTCGATGTCACTGTGGCTTCCGGTGGTCATTTCGCCGAAGATAAGCCCCTCAGCGGCATGCCCACCCAGCAAGCTAGCCAATTTATCGTTGAGCTGGGAACGCGTCCATAGATAGCGGTCCTCGGTCGGAAGGAAGCGAGTGTAGCCCGCCATCATCCCCCGGGTGATGATGGTGATCTTGTGCACCGGGTCGGCATGGGGCAGCATCCTTCCTACCAAGGCGTGGCCGGACTCATGGTAAGCGGTGACCTCTTTCTCCCTGGGGCTTATGACCCTGCTCTTCCTCTCAGGGCCAGCCATCACCCGGTCAATGGATTCCTCCAGTTCAGCAAGGCCGATGGTCTTCTTATCGCGTCTGGCAGCCAGGATAGCTGACTCGTTCACCAGGTTGGCAAGGTCAGCACCACTGAATCCCACCGTTTGCTTGGCGATGACCTCCAGGTCTACAGAGTCCTCCAGAGGCTTGCCCTTGGTATGAACCGCAAGGATTGCCTTTCGCCCCTTAATATCAGGCTGGTCCAGGATCACCTGGCGGTCGAAGCGACCAGGGCGAAGCAGTGCCGGATCGAGGATATCAGGACGGTTGGTGGCTGAGAGGACGATGACATTGGTCGCAGAGTCAAAGCCATCCATCTCGGTAAGAATCTGGTTCAGCGTCTGCTCTCTTTCATCGTGGCCACCGCCAAGCCCCGCCCCTCGTTGACGCCCTACGGCATCGATCTCATCAATAAAGATAATGCAGGGAGCATTTCGTTTCGCTTGTTCAAAGAGGTCTCTCACCCTGGAGGCGCCGACACCAACGAACATCTCCACAAATTCGCTGCCGCTTATGGAGTAGAAGGGGACAGCAGCCTCGCCAGCGACAGCACGGGCGAGGAGGGTCTTTCCTGTGCCCGGCGGTCCGACAAGGAGCACACCACGGGGGGTGCGCGCCCCGAGGCTGGTGAACTTCTCCGGCAACTTGAGAAACTCTACCACTTCCCGAAGCTCCTCTTTGGACTCCTCCACACCAGCGACATCATCGAAGGTGACGGTGGGATTGACGCTGGAAAACAAACGAGCCCTGCTCCGGCCAAAGCTCATCGCCTGAGAACTGCTGCCGCGCGCCTGGCGAAAGAGGAACCAAAGCAGAAACCCAAAGAATAGCAGGGGCAGAAAGTTGATAAGAATGCCCCAGTTAAAGCCGCTGGCGGAGATATTCTGGATGTCGACTTTTTTCCAAGTGTCGGGGGTGACCCCATAGGCGTCAAAAGTATCATAGATGCCCACATCGTTGTCGATGGTGGATTTCACTTTGTCCCGTTTCACCGGCTCGTCGTCAACTGTTACATAGTCCGCCAGCGATGCTCCCCCTATAGCATAGGCGGTCACCGATTCATCGCGAACCTCGAGCTTCGCGATAACCTCATCGCCCACCATTGCCATCAGGGTGCCTTCAGAGACCTTTTCCGTGCCTGGAGAGGAAGGGAAAAAGGTGAAGAAGATCGCTACTAAGGCGCCGGTAACCACCAGATAAATAAGGCCGCGCCGCAAAAGTTTGGAACTCATGCCACCACCCCATGCGAGGAGAACACCCCGCGATGCCTACAAATAGCTCGCTCTTCCTCCGCTAAATCTACTTTACTGAGATAGTATATCAGAAAGTATCAAAAAATTAAATATCGGCATATATCAAGGGCTCTTCTTGCCTCGCAGGGCAAAGTGGATTATACTGAAGACGGGATTTGGTCCCGGCAGATCAAAAATGGGTCTCGACACCGCTTACCGCAAGGCAATAAAGGAGATGCAGGGGATCACCCCCTATGTTGTGGCTGCCAAGAGTGGGGCCAACTTCGAGGAGGGGAAATTTACTATACCCTTCTTCCATCGCTCCTTTTTAGTCCATTACCCAGAGATAAAGTTAGAAGAGGTTGGCAGCGATGCCCCTCCCCCGCTGTTCATTCAAGTACTGCTCCTGCACTACCTGCTTAACGCTGATGGCACCCCCATCTCGGGCATGTGGATCGGCTATCGCCATCTTCCTGGCGCCTTCCTCTTCGAGCGGAGGTTCACCAGTTGGGCCTTGGACCCCTTGGCCAAAGCCTTTGGAAACGATGCTCAGGGTTTTCGCCAGGCAGGCCTTGCCCTAGGGGGCAGCCCCATGAGTCGCAGCGGTGATGCCGCCTTCAGGTTCCTGGCGCTGCCCAAAATCCCTATGGGCTGCATCCTGTATTTGGGTGATGAGGAGGTGCCCGCATCCATTAATATGCTCTTTGATGCCGCTGCCCCTCACTACCTGCCCACCGAAGACCTTTCCTATCTCGGCATCTACCTTAGCCAGGCACTGAGGGGCTCGCTTGAGAGAAAAAGCGGATAACAAATTGACCCTCAGAGCAGGAAACGCTATCTTGTGCTGTGCACAATGCTTGAAACAAGGAGATGAAGCCTATGTGTCTCTTATGCGAGCGATATGGCGATGGCTATGAGAGATGGTACTTCAACCCCGCAAACTATGCCAGACGGCTGTACAAGATCAGGAAGGAAGAGGCTGAGGCACTGGGGGCGGAGGCTAACCCTCAGTTAGCTGGGGGAATGGCTGCTGTTGGCAGGGAGTTCCTTGAGGCCGAAGAGAAAGGCGACATCGAGACTGTGGAAAGGCTGAAGCAGGAGGCGGAGGCAAGTGCCCTGGCCGTTCATTTTGGGCAGGTTATCACCCTCGATGAGGCACTCAAGGTTATAGACATCATGTACCCTATCGCCCTAATGACCTGTGTCTGTCGGCGCTCTATGCAGGGCCTCCCCGATGAGGAGAACTTCACCTGCATTGGCATGGGTCCTGGGATGTATAAGTGGGAGCGCTGGCCCGAAACCTATCGGGGTGGAGTCCAGTTCCTCACCTCTGACGAGGCTAAAGAAGTTGTGACCAAGATGAACAAAAGGGGTCTTGTCCAGGGCATCTACACCTTCGGAACCCCCTATCTCGGCGGGCTCTGCAACTGTGATTATCCCAGCTGCGGCTTCATCAGGGTGCGGGTGGACTACGGGGTCAAAGTGCT
>JADFVG010000113.1 GCA_015222405.1 Chloroflexota bacterium | reverse complement strand
GATAATCGCCAGCGTAACCTCCTATTTCATGCGCCCGCGGCAACGCCCAACGAAACAGATCATCGCTACAGTACAATATAACCTGGAACAGCTAGAAGACCTTTCTCCGGAGGAGCTCGAGGTGCTCAAAGCAACCACCGATGGGCTCATCGATGCCCATATGAGAAAGGTTAAGCCACAGTAGCCGTTGGGGCGACGATTCAAGAAATTAGGCATGAAATACATTGCAGGGCTTGACAGAAGGGGTTATAATATGCCTCTTGAAGGACAATGGGGATGGATAAGCGCAAGGAAGCAACCAAGTTCTTAGTGCCGCTGAACGGGGAGAAGATAGACGAGAACACATTGAGGCTGGCGTGTACCCTTGCCAGAAGCGAGAAGGGCAAGGTTTACGCCATCCATGTGATCCAGGTGAAACGTGCCCTCCCCCTGGATGCCGAGATCGAGCCGGAAACGGAGAAGGCAGAAGAGGTACTGAAACGGGCGGAGCGTATTGGTGATGAAATGGACTGTGAGGTGCTAACGGAGCTCCTTCAGGCACGAGAGGCGGGACCGGCGATAGTGGATGAGGCGGTGGAGCGAGGCATAGCCCTGATCATCATGGCCATACCCTACAAGAAGCCCTTCGGTGAATTCGACCTCGGGAGCATTGTGCCCTATGTGCTCAAGAATGCGCCGTGCCGGGTTTTAATCTGGCGGGAAGCCGCAGAATAGAGGGACCATGAACGTGGTTATCATGGGCTGCGGCAGGGTTGGTGCTCAGCTTGCAGCATTGCTCGAGGAAGAAGGGCACAAGGTAACCATCATGGACAGGGAACCTGACAGCTTTAGAAGGCTGCCCCCTAATTTCCAAGGTAGAGCCCTGGTCGGTGATGGCACCGACGAGGATTACCTGAAGAGAGCAGGAATAGAGGAAGCAGATGCCTTTGTTGCCGTGACCCAAGGGGATAACCGCAATGTAATGGCAGCTCAGATAGCAAAGCACATTTTCAACGTGCCCAAGGTGGTTTGCCGTATTTATGACCCTCTCCGCGAAGAGCTGTACCACACCCTGGGGCTGGAAACCATCAGCCCAACTACAGTAGCGGCAAAGCTCTTGCGAGATGTACTGATAGACTAGGGGGCTGAGATGTATATCATCGTAGTTGGTGGCGGGAAGATAGGCTACTATCTGACAACGACATTGCTCAAAGAGGGGCACGAGGTTTTGATCCTGGAGAAAGACCCTGCCAAGTGCGATGCCATCTGCGAGCATCTGGGTAGCGTGGTGGTGCGCGGCGATGGCTGCGAGGCGAGAACCCTGGGCGAGGCGGGCACGGAGAGGGCGGACATGCTGATTGCGGTGACTAACGAAGATGAGGATAACTTGGTTGCCTGTCAAGTGGCAAAGCACAAGTTCAATGTCCCCCGCACCATCGCTCGGATCAATAACCCGAAGAACGAGGCCCTGTTCAAGAAGCTGGGCATCGATGTCGCAGTGAGTAGCACTAATCTCATCCTGGAGCATATCGCCGAGGAGGTACCCACCCATCCCTTGGTCCACTTGCTCACTCTGACAGGACGAAATCTCGAGGTTATTGAAATCAAGGTCCCTCCTGATTCAGCAGCGGTGGGCAAAAGGATAAGGGAGCTCGCCCTCCCCCCTCAGAGCGTGATTGCGCTCATGGTCGGCAAGTGGGGGGCTATTGTACCCACCCGCGACACCATCCTCGAGCCCGAGGCTCAGCTCATCGCGGTGACTAGGATCGAGGCAAAGGAAGCACTGAGAGAAGCGATAACAGCCAGCAAAGGGGCTTAATAGTGGCAAAGAGGATTGCCTACCTGGGACCTCCAGGAACCTTCACCGAAGAGGCAGCGCTCTCTTATGATGAGAGCGCTCAGCTTATCCCCTTCCCCAGCGTCCCCGCAGTGGCCGTCGCTGTAGATTCAGGAATGGCGGAGGAAGGGGTGGTTGCCATCGAGAACAGCATTGAGGGGTCGGTAACCGATACCCTCGACCTCCTAATTCACGAATCAACGGTACTCATCAAAAAGGAGCTGGTTTTGCCCATCGAGCACCAGCTCCTGTCTAAGCCGGAGACAGATGTGAGCGAGGTGAAGGTGATCTTCTCCCACCCGCAGGCGCTGGCGCAATGCCGTCGCTTCATCGAGCGCTGCTTTCCCAAGCTGGAGGTGGTGGCTGCACTGAGCACCGCTGCTGCGGTGGAGGAGATGATGGCAAGCAAGTATCCTGCTGCTGCTATCGGCACCAAGCGAGCAGCAAAAATCTATGGCGCCCATACCTTAGCCCAAGGCATTCAGGATCAGGCCTCCAATGTCACCCGCTTCGTTGTCCTCGCTGCCACAGACCATCCCCCAACAGGCAATGACAAGACATCACTATGCTTTTCCTTCGCTGAGGACCGCCCCGGAGCTCTCTGTGAGGTGCTTCAAGAGTTCGCCCAGCGCAGTATCAACCTGGCAAAGGTGGAATCCCGTCCCTCCAAGGAAAGTCTGGGCCGGTATATCTTCCTCGTCGACCTGGAGGGTCACCGAGAAGATATCGTAATCAACGAGGCTCTGGCCCGGGTGAGGGAGAAGGCCGCCCTGTTCAAGATCCTGGGCTCCTACCCCAGATATGAGGAAAAATGAAAGGGAGGCAAAACCTCCCTTTCTAACCCAAAACCTCGATTTGTTTCTCTTCAGCTTTCCTTCTTGAATCTTTCCTCCAGCTCGGAGCGGGCCTCGCTGCTAGCCTCCTTGCCCTCCTCCACTGCCTGTTTGACCACTTCCTTGGCCCGGGCCAAAAATTCGTCAGTCTTCTCTTTGATTAGGGCACCAAGCTCTGCCAGACTGCCACCAACGTCTATGCCCCCCTCCCTCAACCGACGACGCACCTTGGGGGCAAACCAGAGGGTAAGCACCGAGCCAATAACTCCGCCCACGAGGAGCCCAACGAGAAATCCCCCCCGATTATTCCTCTCGTCCACTTCTCTCTTCCTCCTTTCTCTTAGCCACCCCGGAGATAATCTCCAGAGCCTGACGCACCCCCCGCAAAAAGCTAGCGATGCCAATCAAAGGCTTAGCAACATTATCCGACACCAGCGAACTGATATCATGCACTTTCTCCATGGTCTCCCGCCCGGAATCCAGAATGGAACGAACCCTGCGGAAGAGCAAGAATAAAAGGATAGAGAGGAAAAGGGTCGCCCCTATTCCAACCAGGAAAAAGATGACCAGAAAAAGGTCACGCAACTCCGCCAGAGACATTCGCCTCCTCCTGTGATGCTATTATACTCCCATGAGGTGAAAATGGGAAGCTCCCCTAAGGAACCGTTATCCGGGTGCCGGCGTTATTAAAGAAAAAGGCATCGCCAAATTCTTGAGCCAGCATCATCGCCGCTGGCATACCGGTGCAATGGGAAACCCCCAGCCTTTGAATACCGAACTCCCTCAAAGCAGCAGCAGTCAAACGGACGCGCTCCTCAGAAGCGGAGACGAGGTGAGTCCCCCCAATTACAGTATGGACCAACTCCACCCCGGTCAGCTCCCGGGCATGGTGTAGAGTATTTATGATGCCCCGATGGCCACAACCGAGGATGACCACCAGCCCCACATCGGTCTTGATGATGAGCGCCCTGTCGTCCAGGAGCGGGTCTGGGACAAACTCTTCATCAACTTTGACATATAGGTTGGGGTCAATCTGCTCATACTGGGTTATCATCGGTATCTCGCCGGTGGTCACGATGTCATCGGTTATCCACACCGGCTCCCGGCTCAGGGTGAAGGAGGCGCCCAAAGCCTCCAGCTCCTCCCGGCTAAAGGGTATGCCAATGTAGACATCCACCTCGCCGAAGCGCATATATTTGGCCGCCCACATATCGGGATGGGCGATAACTTCCACCTTTCCCGTTTTGGTCAGCACATCACGCAAGCCACCGGTGTGATCGGCATGACCATGGCTCAGCACTATCTTATCCACAGTGGCCAAATCTACCCCCAAACGGGGAGCATTGTGGGGCACTGAGATGCTGAGCCCGGTATCCATGAGAACCTTAAGACTGCCGGCCTCTACCAGGATGCTCAGCCCCCACTCAGCAAGGACCCCAAAGGCTCCCACAGTGTTCTCGCTCAGGGTAATGATACGAACTTGCATTCTGACCCCCCTTCTAATCCCAAAAGTCAAGATTCTGCTGGCACCGCCTGGATGAAAGCCTGGGAAAGAGCGGTGAAGGCCTCAGAATTGTAGCGCTCGATCTCGCCGCTGTCGCAGAGCCGCGCAATCTCAGGGTCAACGGGCAATTGCCCCAAGAGAGGCGCCTGCGCCTCCTTTGACATCTCCTCCCCCTTGCTCGGGCCAAAGAGCTCGACCCTCTTCCCCGTCTCGGGAACCACAAAATAGCTCATATTCTCCACCACCCCGATGATGGGTACGCTCATCTTTTGCGCCATATGCACCGCCTTCTTCACCACCATCGCTGCCAGGTCCTGGGGGGTGGAAATAATGACCACTCCCGAAGGGGTCAGGGTTTGCATCACGGTGAGAGGGATATCCGCAGTGCCCGGGGGTAGGTCAACGATAAGATAGTCAAGCTTGCCCCAGACCACATCCTCCCAGAACTGGGTAATCGCCTTGGAAAGCAGGGGTCCGCGCCAGATAACGGCATCATCCTCATGGGGTAAGAGCAGATTGAGGGACATGACCTCGATCCCGGACTTGGTCCCCACTGGCATAAGGGCGCTCTCGCTGCTCATCGGGCGCGCCTTTAGGCCGAACATCTTGGGGATGCTGGGACCGGTGATGTCGGCATCCAGAAGGCCTACCTGATAGCCCTGGCGATTGAGGGCAATAGCCAAAAGAGCAGCCACCACCGATTTCCCCACCCCCCCTTTGCCACTCATGACAGCGACAACATGACCAAATTGGTTGAGCTCCTTGGTCGGCAGATCAACAAGGTCTATGGTTGCCTCTACCACCCCGGGCAGCTTCTCGATGGCGCTGCGCGCCCTTTCCTGGGTTGCCTCCTTGGCAGCATCACTCAAAGGGGTCAAAGCCAGAACGACTTTAACCCGATCCTCCGCCACTTCAATATCACGAACCATATTAAGCTCGACAAGGCTTCGCTTCGGCTCAAGAAGGAGCACCCCATCAAGAGCCTCCCTGACCTGTTCTGCAGTTGGCAATTCATCTCCCCCTTTCAAGATTGTAATTCATAAACTAAGCTAACTCCACTTCCAGATGAAGCCTTCGCTTGCCCTCTCCAGCTCCAGTACCCCTTTTTCGACCAGCCTCACCATCTCCCGCTGAGCTTCGGCCAAAGGAACATCTAGTTTTCGGGACACCCGCTGCGCCAGTTCCTCGCCGCTGGTATCAGAAGCCTTTATCCTGCCCAGCTTCTCAATCACATCCCCCTTCAATAACCGCCACACAAACTCTTGGCTAAATTTGCCCTCCACCTCCTCCTTATGGAGGGGGTCGCCAGCTTCAACCTGACGCTTCATCTCGTCCCAGGCATAGGCCACAGCCCCATCATAAGCAGCCATGATCTCCATCACCTTTTCTGGGCTCATAGTGGCAGTCTCAGTAATCGGTTCGTTGGCATCATACTTGGCCCAGTTTCTGGTAAGGATGCGAAGTCCATACTCCTCAGCCTTCTCATATAGCTCAGTTCCTGGAAGGGGAGATAGCAGATGAAAGCCATATAAGCTACCATACTCACTGCGGAGTTCTTGTGCAAGTTCGACCGATTGTCTGGCGGTCTCCGGGGATTCGCCCGGCAGACCTAAGATGAATGAGGCAAAAACCTTGATCCCAGCCTCAGAGGTCAGCTTAACCCCCCTCCTCACATCATCCACGGTGATCCCCTTGTTAATGGTTTTCAGGATCTGCTCCGAGCCTGACTCAACGCCAAAAAGGAGATGTGTGCAGCCAGCCTCATGCATCAGCTCCACCAAATCCTGGGTTATAGTATCGACGCGGGCAAAGACAGTCCATTGGATATGGAGATTACGCCTTATGATCTCCTCGCAGATATTCCGAGCGTGGCGATGATTAACAGTGAAGGTGTCATCGACAATGTTCATCTTCTCAAAGCCAAGCTCTTTGTGGATAATCTCCATTTCATCGACTACCAGCCT
>JADFVG010000112.1 GCA_015222405.1 Chloroflexota bacterium | reverse complement strand
CTGGCCTTATCGGGGCGGAGTGCTTTAACCGCTTCCCCCTTTTTGAGGGCACGGTCTTGAGGGAGGTGAACTCAGCCAAATTGTTCAGCCCCTCGGGGAGGGAGCTAAGGTTATGGAGAGATGGTGCTCAAGCCTATATCGTGGACCGTGCCGCCTTTGATCGGGCGCTGGCGGAGAGAGCCCAGGGGCAAGGGGCGCACTATCTCCTCGGCTCTCGGGTGCAGGATATTGCAGTTCTGGATGACGGCGTTAAGGTGGAGGTTGAAGGTCAGGGGGGAGGGAAAATATTTGAAGGCGAAGCAGTGGTCATCGCCAGCGGATTTGGTTCCAGGCTTCCGCTGAAGCTCGGCCTGGGAAGGGTTGACGACCTTGTGGTCGGGGCCCAGGCAGAGGTGAGCATTGGTGGTGGTGACGAGATAGAGGTCTATTTTGATCAGGAGGTAGCTACAGGCTTTTTTGCCTGGTTCATGCCCACCCGTGAGAACAGGGCACTGGTGGGGCTCTTCTCGCGGCAAAACCCTGGCGCCAACTTGAGGAGTCTGTTATCCTCCCTCTTCCTCCGTGGCAAGATAGCCAGCCCTGATGCGGATATCACCTATGGGGGGATCCCCCTGAGGCCGCTGCCTCAGACCTATATGAAAAGGCTGCTCGTTGTAGGCGATGCCGCAGGGCAGGTGAAGCCCACTAGTGGTGGCGGTATATATTATGGTCTTCTCTGCGCTGAAATAGCAGCCGATACCCTCCATCAGGCGTTTTCCACAGATAAGCCATCGCCCAAGCTCTTTGCCTCCTACGAGAAAAGGTGGAAGCAAAAGATAGGCAGGGAGCTGCGAATTGGCTACCTTGCCCGAGGGCTATATGAAAGACTGTCAAACCGCCACATCGACAGGATATTCGATATAGTTGAATCCAGAGGCATCCGCGAGGAGTTGCTCAAATCACCCGCTCTATCCTTCGACTGGCACAGCGGTATCATCCTAATCGGGCTGAAGCGCCTGGCCCCCTGGCGTCATCTTTTCGGCTGGCAAAAGAATCCCTTGAGGGGGAAGGTGTGAAGGTTTTAGTCACTCAGGAATCAAGATGAAAGCTGCCAGAGATTGCTATCAATGTCTGCGCCAACTGGTATATCAAGCGGCAGAACTGGCTACCAGCGATGCGCTGCTGAGAGCGAAAGCCATAGAGGAGGGGCTCAAAATAGTAGAGCAGAATTTTTCCTATGATGAGATCACGATCACCATCGCAACCAAGGTTCATAGTGCGGTGAAAGAGATAACCGGGAACCCTGATCCCTATAGAGGGATGAAGGACGAGGAGATAAGGATTTCCAGGGAACTCTGCCAGGGGCTGAGTCCGGCTCAGGATTTCAAAGGCCTGCTTGAGCTAGCGGTTTTGGGAAACAGCATGGATTTTTTCAGCGGTGCCGATAGCATCAAAGGGGAACTGGGGCGACCGGTGAAATTTGCCATCGATGATAGCGACAAGTTCCAAGAGAAGCTCGGGCATGAGACCAATGTTCTATATCTTGCTGACAATACGGGGGAGGCATTTTTTGATTTACCCCTTATCAAGTGGTTGGAGCAAAAGGCAAAGGTTACATATGTGGTCAAAGAATCCCCGGCTGCGAATGACCTCACCCTCGCTGACCTGAAGAGAACCGGCTTGGACAGTGAGCTTAAAACGGTGATAACCACCGGCACTGCCACTCCAGGGGTGATCCTAGCTTTGGCCTCTGAGGAGTTCAGAAGGGCGCTGGAGTCGGCTGATCTGGTGCTGGCCAAAGGAATGGGGTATTGCGAGGCGCTTTCAGAGTTCCCCGGCGAGGGTAAAATTCTCTTCTCATTCAAGGCCAAATGCCAACCGGTGGCTGATTCGCTGGGGGTGCCGCTTAATAGCTATGTGGCAATGCTATGGTGAGGACTCTGAGGTGTTATGGCTGAGGTCTACTTTCTGGATTACTCCAAGAACCAGAATATTCTCCAGGCGCTGCAAGACCTGTTCGCTAAATCGTCCCTGGCCGGGACGATACCCAGGCGGGGGTCGGTGGCGGTCAAGCTGCATATGGGTGAACTGGGGAACATCACCTATATAAGGCCCATATTTGTGAGGAGTGTTGTCGATCTAGTTAAGATGGTTGGTGGCAAACCTTTCGTTACCGACACCACTACCCTCTACGCCGGAGGCAGAAACACCCCCGAGAGGTATCTGGCTACTGCTGCTGGCAACGGTTTTGTCGAGGCTAGCATGGGGGCTCCTGTGGTCATAGCTGACGATGATGGGGATGAGGGGGTGGCGGTTGCTATTGAGAGCCCTGTAGCTGGCTGCCAACTCAAGGATATCAGAGTTGCCACCAGAATATACCACGCCGACAGCCTGATGGTGTTGTCCCATGTGAAAGGTCATGGGCAGACAGGTTTTGGTGGCGCGATAAAGAACCTGGGCATGGGCTGTGTCACCAAGAAGAGCAAAAGGGCACAGCACGCTGTCAATGCCCCGGTGCTTGATGAGTCCCTATGCGATGGATGTGGCACCTGTGTCGATGTCTGCCCGGAACATGCATTATCAATAGTGGATGAAAAGCTGGTGCGCGATGAGGAGCTTTGCACCAATTGTAGCGCGTGCATTGACCATTGTCCCAATGAGGCCCTAAGCTGGCCAGAAGGGTCAAAGGAACAGCTTCAGGTGTGCCTCGCTCATTCCGCTTGGGCGGTGGTGAAAAATTTCAACGGCAGGGTGGGATTCATAAACTTCGTTCAGGATGTAACCCCCCAGTGCGATTGCGCTGCCCCGGCAGGGCTACCGATGATACAAGATGTGGGCATCCTTGCCTCGCTGGACCCGATAGCCGTTGATAAGGCCTCCCTGGACCTGATCGACCGAGCGCCACTTGTTGTCAGCCCTGCTCCTGCTAGCCCACCCGATTTGCTGGGCAGAATGCATGGTACCGATAGCTTGGTCCAGCTCAGAACGGGAGAGAGGCTCGGCTTGGGGAGCCTGGAATATCGTTTGATCACTATTTGACGTGGAAAAACCAAAACACATCTCTGGTGTTGGCACTTTAAATTCAATAGTCATGTTGCCTTCTTTGTCAAGGAGCGCTCGGCGCACCAGCATCCTGATAATGTCCCGCTTCTCCTCATCACTGAGGCCGCCGTTCAGCCTATCTTATCTAGTATTTTGCAGATGGCTACCTTTTCCTGATCCTCCTCCTCTGCATAGGGACAGCCATCACACGAATTTCTAGAATAACATTCCATGGCATACTCTAGCCATGAAGTAAAACTGCCTTCCCGATGCTCCTTTAACACCGGCTGGAATCGCTCCCAAAGCTCTGCGTCTAGTGCCAGAGTTATTCGGTGGCGTAGCCTACCTCGGTGTAGCTGACATCGTTGCATAATTTTACTATGCACATTTTGTCTGCATTGCCAAGGGTTTCTTAACCTACCTGAGAGGAGAAATTGACCTACTCCTCATGGAGGGTCGGCCGGGGTTGCCAAAAGAATTAGCAGAGCGACTTAGGCGTCCGCTCAAAAAGGGGATCTCGGTCTTCATGTACGAGGAGAATACCTGAAACGAACTCTCCAGAAGGACTTCCTTTTGGAACAGGTGTGCCACGGGACTAGAAGCCACATGCATTCCATCGCTGTCCACACGAATTGGCTAAATGTTGCACCGAGGTAGCTATCCAGCTAGAAGCTTCTAAGGCGCTCTTGGTAGCTGACCTACAGACTTGTGTAGGACTCTCTATCAGCCTTCCAGTCCCAGAATCTGTGGCCACTGATAACCCACTGCGTGAAGGAGCATAAACGCTAGCCATGCCAATACTAGGATTATCGTTAGCAAGCGAAGTGCCGTCTCGATTGTCATGTGGGCAAATCGTCTCTTTTTCTCTTTGTTCCAGAAAAGTTCCAGCCGGTTATATGTACTGGGGTCCTTCTCTCTTAAGCACTGTCCTATCATTCGCTTCATTTTAAGGCTCCCAATATTCTAGTAGACGGGCATATCTGTTAAACCATAAGTCCAAACCAGCTTCAATTTCTCTTGCCCTGTGCTATAGATACGTTGCAAATGAATCCAACGATGAAAAATATACCACCAGACAACGAGCACAAGAATAGAGAATACACCTGCGGCCATTGCAGAAAGGAAATCTGCCTTTGTCTTCGGTGGGGTCCACCCTAGGAGAGCAATGCCTCCGATTGAGATTACCAAAAGAATCCCAGCACCTTGCCAAAGGCGTGCGTCGATACTTTCAATCCGCTTCATGATTGCTTCCCATTCGTGAAGCCATTTACTAATTGCTTCCAAGAGAGTCTACTGTCTATTCCCCTAATATGGCCTTGTTATCCACATGCTTGATATTACTAGAATAGCGAATACATTTAGAATAGGAACTATTATATGTCAGAGTGTGTGGTAATTCAATTTAAGGTTGTTCTCGTTAGGGGCAATGATGTTTCCTGAAGTATGCGGGCCCAGCAATCCAAAGCGTTTATTATTCTAACCTATTTCTAGACACGAAGGATGCCACTTTTGTCTAAATACTCGCTCCCTGTAGTGTTACGATTCGGCGTAGTTTAGTATAGTAGCAGCGTTAGGGTTGTCCTAGGTCTTTCGCGTGGAAGCCAGAGAGGAAATTTACCATAAAGTTAAAGAAGTTTGGAACATATCCGCCGAAGAGGATTGGTTGATTCAGGAACTTTGGCAAAATAAGTTACAATGAGGTGCTGGGCGGAAGCACAACATGGATCGTATTGTGTTCTCTGAGGCAATAGTATTCCATCGCTTGGCTAAGGACAAAAACAACTTGATATCGTGTGTGCCCAGCTGGCATTCCTAGGCCTAGCACTCGATTAACTGCGGTACTTCTGAGCATCAGTTTTGGCATTATTCCTTATCTCTGCTTTTTTCGGAGGAACATACTAGTAATTGCCTTTACACTATGACGAAGTGTTCAATGCTCGTGTATGAGCTAATCAAGTCCCCTCAGCGAAGGTGTACTAGACGCACTTACAGGTACAAACCAAGAACGCCGAGGTCAGCTAAGCGAGCATGACTCGAGCATCGACTGCGACATACCCGCTATTTCGCGCTAGGACTTTCACCGGATTGAGGTCCAGCTCGGTTATCTGGGGCAGGTCTTCCACCATGGCTGAGACCCTTAATAGGAGTTCCTCGACAGCCTCTATATCAGAGGGGCTAGATCCGCGCCAGCCTTCAAGAAGCTGATAGGCCTTGACTGAGCGCACCATCTCCTTAACATCGACATCGGTCAGTGGGTGAATGCGAAAGGTGACGTCTTTGAATAACTCGGCATAAATCCCGCCCATGCCAAACAGGATCAGCGGGCCAAAAGAGATGTCCTGGGTTACACCGACGATTGCCTCGATTCCACCGGTTATCATTTCCTGAACGACCACACCTTGCATCTCATTTCCCCTTCCCCTTCTGGCCAAGCGCTCTCTGAGCTGGGTAAAGGCCCGCTCCACCTCACTCTGTGACCGGAGATCAAGAATTACACCGCCAACTTCCGTCTTATGGGCTATTGTGGCAGAGAGAAGTTTCACAGCAACGGGGAAGCCAATTTCCTTGGCTGCCTTCACCGCCTCCTTGGCAGTGCTGGCTGACTTTGACTTCACAACGTGAATGCCGTAGGAGTCGAGAAGCCCGACAACGGAGGGGGCATCGAGCCACAAAGGTCGGACTGTGCTCCCCTCCAAAGCCGATTCAACTATCTGAGCAGCCTTCTTTTTATCAATGCCTCCCAGCTCTGGAATCATCCCCTTTGGCCTCTTCAGCCACTCGCTGTACTCGCTAGCCCTTACCAGAGCAGCAGCGGTAGCCTCCGGGAAGGCAAAACAGGGAACGTACCCCTCTTCCCTCGACCCCAGCTCGATGCTGGCGCCACGCGAACTCATGAATGAAGCCAGCAGTGTCTTCCCTCGTTGGCGAAACTGCGGCGCTACCTCCCGGATGGCACTGGCTACCGCTTCAGGTTGTGTAACTATCGGAGGGATAAAAATGACGACCACACTGTCCACGTGGTCATCTTCTACCAAGAGCTTCAGTGCCTGGCCATACTCCTCGGCAGTAGCCTCAGCCGTCATATCAATGGGGTTGGCGAGAGTGGCTCCGTGTGGCAGGAAGTTCCTCAACTCCAAAAGGGTCTTATCCGAAAGGGCCGGCAATTCAAGGCCTCTGGCGGCACAAGCATCAGCAGTCATGATTGCGGGACCCCCACCATTGGTAAGGATAGCCGATCTTCTTCCCGAAGGTATGGGCTGGTGAGATAGCAGGTTAGCCACGTCGAAGAGTTCCTCCAGTGTATCCACCCGGATTATCCCAGCCTGTCTGAACAGGGCTTCGGAAGCTACCTCGGCGGTAGACAGCGCCCCGGTGTGGGATGCGGCAGCCCTGGACCCCGCTGGAGTACGTCCGCTTTTCACCGCTACTACTGGCTTGGTGGCCGTTACGCTGCGGGCTATGCGAGCAAACTTCCTCGGATTGCCGAAGGATTCCAGATAAAGGAGAATGACATCGGTTATGGGGTCTTCCGCCCAGTAATGTAGCAGGTCATTGCTGGATACATCGGCCCTGTTTCCTATGCTGACAAAAGTAGAGAGGCCGATATTCAGGCTCTGTGCATATTCCAGAATGGCAAGTCCAAGGGCGCCACTCTGGGTGCAAAAGCCAATGTTGCCCGCAGGAGGAAAAACGGAGGAGAAAGTAGCATTCATATTAACCTCGGGGTGAGTATTGATAATTCCCATGCAGTTGGGACCTATCAGGCGCATTCCATAGCTGCGAGCCGTCTCAAGCACCCTTTCTTGCTCAACTCTCCCTTCAGCTCCACTCTCCCCGAAACCGGCTGATATGACCACAACACCCCGCACCCCCTTCCGCCCGCACTGTTCCACCACCTGATGGACTGTTTCTGCTGGAACAATAACCACTGCCAAATCCACTTCTCCTGGTACATCAAGAACAGATGGATAGGCCTTTACTGAGGCCACCACTTCAGCATCGGGGTTCACTGGATAGAGGACGCCAGTAAACCCTTGGTGCAGTATGTTACGGAAGAGCTTGTTGCCTATGCTTCCCTGCCTTCGCGAGGCTCCAATAACAGCTATGGAACGAGGCTTGAGAAAAGCCCTCAATGAGGTTATAGTGGCAACCTTCTCCCGCTCAGCAGACTTCTCCTCGACTACTGGGGTCGGAGCAATGGGGGAAACCACGCGGTAAACACCATATTCCAGCTCCTGGACTACCTGAAAACCGCTCTCCTTCAGCACGTTCATCATTTCCATGTTTTCTGCAAGCACCTCACCCTCAAAAAAGCGGATACCCGTTTCTCTTGCTACTATGGCTAGCTGTTCCAGCAGGTGAGTTCCAATGCCTTTTCCTTGGTACACATCCTCAACCACCAAGGCCACCTCGGCCGCATCTCTCCTGGGAAGCCGATAATAGCGACCCACGGCAATGATCTTCTGTTCTGTACCTTCTCCAAGAGTTGCCACTACGGCAAAGGTGTCATCATAATCAACCGTGCAAAAGCGTTGTACTTCCTCCTTTGACATCTGGTTCAAGACATGGTGAAACCTGAGATAAACGGTATGGCGGCTCAGGCGGTAGAAAAGAGCGAGCAAACGTTCCGCATCCTCCGGCTGAATAGGCCGAAGATGCAAAATGGAGCCATCCCGAAGGATTACTGCTGCTTTGTATTTCTCTAAACTGTTGCCAGTGGGACTTGTTGGCATGTAACCCCCCCCCCCGCATGCTATACCAAACACAGCATGGCTCGCGCCTTTGGCTCAAACGAGCTATTTTGGGCTTGACCCGAATCAGATTAGCGTGGCCTCACGATAAGGACCGGGCTAGAGACTCCGTGCACAACCCGGTCGGTGACACTGCCCATAACCCAACGCGTGCTTGCGGAGCGCCCGTGGGTTGCCATGACAATGATATTGAAGGGGTTTGTATTCGCAAAGTCAACGATGGTATCTGCAGGGCTGCCCACAAACACCTCCGACCGCACCCTGAGGCCGACATCCTTAAGCCGCTTCTCTACTCCTGCCAGATACTGCTCAGCTGCCAGCCTATACTTAGCCTCCATTTCTTGCACTACCTTCGGCATCAGAATAGCATCATATATGTAGTATGACGGTATGATGGGAGATTCACAAATCCTGACCAGCACCACATCTACTAGCTCAGCACCTCTCTGTTTCGCCAGCGCCTCGACATGGGGAAGCACCGATTCGGCCAGCTCTGAGCCGTCCAGCGGGACTAGCATTGTTATAGTTGGCCATTTGTCATAAACGATCTCTTCGGGAATCCCGGCTCGAACAAGCCAGACAGGGACCTTTGATGCGCTAACGACTGCGTCAGCCACACTCCCAATGGCCCAACGCGTGATGCCGGAGCGGCCATGAGTAGCTATGAGGATCAGATCGATGTCGTTCTCGTCGGCATAATTGAGGATCTCCTCAGCCGGGTGGCCGACAGCCACTTCCCCTCGCGCTTCTACTGCTTTACCTCCTGGCTGAATGCCTGTCCTCTGCTGAACTTCTTGGGACTGGCGCCTTGCGATCTCAGCCAAGCGCTCAACATAGGCTCGATGTATGGGGAGAAATTCGGATTCCGCTGGCCCATAGACATGAAGGAAAACTAAGTCTAGATCTAGCCTCCCTGCAAGTTCTTTTGAGTAAGGAATGACTGCCTCTGCCAGCTCCGAGCCGTCCACTGGAACTAGCATCTTCTTGTACATTTTCGCACCTCCGATCATAGATTTGATGTGTTATCGTACTTCACATGATGGCGCAAATCAACATGTTCACTTTCATTTATGGATCTGCCTCACTAGGAGAGGCTGAATAGGTCGGAGATGTGAGTGGATTCATCCCTCAGCATCGCTGCTGTTTTATATCTCTCTAAACCGTCGCTAGGGGACTTGCTGCCATGTCACTTCACCGGCCTCACCAGAAAGATCGGGCTAGAGACCCCTAGCAGAACCCTATCAGCAACGCTGCCAAGAGCCCACCGGGTGAATCCAGACACTCCGTGGGTTGCCATGACAATGAGATTAAAAGGATTTTGATTCGCATAGTCAACGATCTCATCAGCAGGCTCGCCCACCAATACCTCTGACCGCACCTTAAGGCCAACATCCTTAAGCCGCTTCTCTACGCCAGCTAAGTACTGCTCAACTCGCCGCTTATACTTAGCCGTCTCCTTCTGTGCTTCCTCCTGGGTCAAATATGTAACTTGAGGATAGTTTGAGGGGATGACAGGGGTTTGGCAAACTCTGAGCAGGACCACATCCACCAGCTCAGCACCCCGCTGTTTCGCCACCGCCTCGACATGAGGAAGCACCGATTCGGCCAGCTCTGAACCATCCAGTGGGACCAGTATCGTTGTACTTGGCCACTTGTCATAAACGATCTCTTTGGGAATCCCCGCTCGAACAAGCAAAACGGGGACCTTTGATGCGTGGAGGACTTTATCAGCCACGCTCCCCATGGCCCAGCGCCTGACTCCAGAGCGGCCATGGGTTGCCATAAGGATCAGATCGATGTCGTTCTCATCGGCATAATGAAGAATCTCCTCAGCGGGGTGGCCCACAGCCACTTCCCCTCGCGCTTCTACTGCTTTACCTGCTGGTTGAATGCCTGTCCTTTGCTGAACCTCTTCTGAGTGACGTTTAATAATCTCAGCTGCCTGTTCCACATAGGCTCGATGTATAGAGGCGAATTCGGACTGCTCTGGGCTATAGACATGAAGAAAAATCAAGTCTAGGTCCAGTCTCCCAGCAAGTTCTTTTGCATAAGTAAATACAACTTCGGCCAACTCTGAGCCATCCAATGGAACAAGCATCCTCCTGTACATCGTCCTACCTCCGACTGTGAATTTAATGATATCTTAATATGCCGGGGGAAATCAACATGCTCACCGGGTGGAATACTTGACACACCCTGGAGGGAATAACCTCACAAGCGACACCGTGATACTGGAGTGAACCCTCCAAGAGAAACATTGAAGGCAATACAGTGTGCCAGTATTGCATCACGTGACGCCTGCTGGTTACACTCTTCACGCTCTGGAAGCTTCTTATGCCCAGCCAGTCCTCGGTTTCTCACAGGGCAACAAGTCCCTCTAAACCCAAACAGAAGCGGGGGCGTTTCTTTACCACAATTTCAGCCGACAGTTTTAGTATTTATGACATTGTGACCAGCGAGAGCCATGTGCTGGAGGCACCAGCGCGATGAAGAGTAAATGCTTTGCTAAACGCCAGTGTGAGTTCTACTTGGATTCAGGCCCTTTCTTCTTGCGAACCTCTTCCACCCCTTCAAGGAATCCCTTTGCGGCATCCTTGACCACCTCCCATGCCTTGTCACCCGCCTCTTTACTAGCCTCCAGAGCTGCCTCAGCGGCATGTCTAGCAAAATCTGCAGCTTTTGGTGACTGGCTTACTCCTTTAAGTATACCAGACATGCTCTCAGCAGCCTCCTTCATGGACGCCTCGGCTTTCAGTTGAGCCTCTTTGGCAGCCTGGATGGCACCTCTCATAGCATCCCTCGCTACTTCTTCCACCTCTTGTCTTGTGGGCTCGGTTTCCTCCAATGCCTCTTTAACTACCTTTCTGGTAACCTCACCTACCCTCCCTCTCAGATCCTCACCTTTTTCATACGCCTTCGCCACACCCTCTCGCACGGCTTTGGTCACTTTGCTTTCTTCTTTTTCCATCATTTACCTCCTTGAACATTCTGTTGCCAGTAATCTCATTCGTCGTGCTCTTTGCATCCTGGGCTAAGCCCACTTCGCAAATTGGCAATCACAATGACGCATAGCTTAGTCACATCTGAAGAATTCGGATATGCGTTCCTCCGGCTCAACTGCCTTACACTCACACCTCCTCTCTCGATATATGCTCACTATGTTCAGGCTGTCCAACCGGGTCTTGATCTTACCTATCTCGTTGCTGCTGGCATGGGTATGAACTGGAGTTTCCCATTTTCAACTCTTGGCGAGTCGGCGCGCATTTGAGGCTGCTCTTAGACGCAACTCCTGCAAAAGACCATATAACACAACGCTTGACAGCTGTCAAGCTATCGGTGGAGCATATGTATGTCTATCACAAGATCTCTGCTGTTCTGTCTACCCATTGGCTGTTCAGATGACCAGGAGAAGGAGGTGTCTATGGTCGATGTCAGCCAAAATGGAAGATAGGACTGCGCTTCTCTCCAATGAAGGAAGAGATTAACCTATCACCCTATGAGACACCCGCCGCCTTACAATAGGCAATCAGATCCTTTGTGTAGTACTATGACTACCGCGCTATCATGAGGCCTTGGAGGATGTAACTCCCTTTGATGTATACACAGGACAGTCCTTTGAGATATTACAGCGCAGCGCTTCCTTCCCAGGCGGAAGATCAGGACCCCAATCGACCTAGCCGTTCTCAAGCGGCTTGAGGTGGCCGATAAAGCATTGACAAAGAAGAAACTTAAGTCTAGTACTTATTATACCACCATAATCCCGGTAAATATTGATAACTCAATACAAGCCAAATATTTTGGTGAATCTTAGCTTAGGTACTTGGTTTATGCTCTGCTTAGAGCTACTGACGTACCACGAGAATTACCGCAACGTAGTAACTGGTGTCGATATCCACGATAGTAATGATAGATACCAGCCAAGGAAAAAAGTTTGAGGTCTCTTATTTTTGGAAAATGTGTTGTACGTTGTTAATGTGACGTCTCACAGCCGGGAAGCGGGACCTTAGTTGAGACAATAAGCCAAAGGAGGTAAGGCTATGGCAATGGAAAGATGGAGTCCATTCAGGGAGCTAGAAGAGTTGAGGCGGCACTTCGAGGATATCTTTGGCCGACCGTCTCTAGCCGCAATGTGGAGGCACCTTCCCATAAGGGAGAGGGGCTGGGTGCCCTCCATCGAGGTATTTGAGAAAGAAGATAAATATGTGGTGAAGGCTGAACTCCCGGGGATGAAGGAGGAGGACATAGATGTCTCAGTTGTCGGCGACACATTGACGATAAAAGGGGAGCGAAAGGCTGAGAGTGAGGTTAAGGAAGAAGACTACTACTGCTGTGAGCGTTCTTACGGTAGCTTTTTCCGCTCAATGGCTCTTCCATCCAATGCAGATGTTAAAAAGGTTGAAGCCAGTTATGAGGACGGAGTCCTGGAGGTTAGCCTTCCTAAAGTCGCTGAGGTTAAACCCAAAAAGATTTCAGTCTCGGCTAAGAAGAAGGAGAAAGCCAGCAGCAAGAAGCAGGGGAAAGCCAATAAATAGACTAATGAATCTCCACTGTCCCGCTTCCTAGCCTTCCCATTAGAGAGATTCGTCCTTCCAGGTGGAAATCAGAGGTGGTAACCGAACAGGACAGAGCTCCGCCGAGAGAAGGACGCTCGGGCTCAGGCTTTTGGCCTGCCTCGAAGAGCAGAATAAGCTATTGATGAGGCCTGAGGAACTCCGGCTTTAGGGGGAAATCTGCCGAGGGACAGCAACCTACTGGTGCAGGAGGAGAGCAACTGCTTGATATGTCAGTAGCTTGAAGTAACACCCGCGATAAGAGCCATCAAAAGTTCAGAATATTCAAGTTGCGGCTGTCTGCCCCAGGGCATGGCGAAATCGATATTCTGTATTTCTGGGCTAGACTTGCCGAACCTCAGGGGAAGTTTATCAAGATGTCAAGCAATAAGTGTAGTTACATTTCGTGGGAAGCATGCACCAGGCGACTTTTACCAAGAGGAGGTTGACGGCCACCATGCACGTGTTGCTGCACCAACCCTGAGCAGGCCTGAGGAGACTGAGAGGGTACGTGTCATCTTGCGCGATGGCACTGCGCTAGGTATGGGGATAGCAGTGACACTCTGGGGCATTGCTTTTGTCCCTCGCCTCTTTGCTATAGGCTCCTTCGCGATAGCAGCGCCCATATTTTTACTGGCGGCTATTCGTTACTTCATGGTATGCTCAATAAGGCATGGTCACAGTCGCATGGAAACGGCTTTCCGTCGAACCTTGGCCGGTGCAGATTCCCATGCGTCACCGGCACGGGGCGCTATGGAAGCAAAGGCAAAAAGGCCCTCAGACTTGTGATCAGAGTTATTGAGGAGGTGATAAGCAATGATCACATCGTCATATTTCAGTTCCGGGAAGATGGTATCCCTGGAGGCTACTCACGAAGCACTCAGCTAGGCCTTGGCCGACGAAAAAGGTCTTCTTTGGGTTAATATGGAGCGGCCAACAGTGGAGGAAGAAGCCCTGTTGTCAGAGGTGTTTCACTTTCATCATCTGGCTATCGAGGATTGCATCAGTCAGGCCCATCACCCGCCCAAGATCGACGACTACCGCGACTACTTATTCATCATCACACATGGTGTCAACCATGAAGCTCCTCGGGATCAACTAGAAACCTCTGAGTTGCGTATGTTCCTGGGAAAGAACTACGTGGTAACGGTTCACTGGGCGCCACTGAGAGGAGTAGCCTCAATTAGAGAGCGCTGCCAGGAAGATACCAGCCTCCTGGAGCGCGGCTCGGACTCACTAGCCTACGTCATACTCGATGCTCAGGTGGATGACTTCATGCCCGTGCTTGACCAGCTTAGCGAACGCATCGATGGGATAGAGAACGAGGTGCTGCAGAATCCTACCAAAAAGACATCGGAACGGATACTACTCTTTAAGCGAGACGTGTTGGCCCTCAACCGGATCGCAGCACCGCAACTAGAGGTTATCAACCGCCTCAGCAGAAAGGAGTTCTCTATTATGACCGAGCCGATGCTCATCTACTTTCGGGACATTTATGATCATCTGGCCCGAGTGGAAAGCCTCACCGGGTCGCTGATGAATCTGGGAGAAGGAGTGCTCAGTACCTACCTAGCGGCGGTCTCCAACCGCCAAAACGAGGTGATGAAGGTCCTATCGATAGTGGCTTCGATCTTCCTGCCGTTGACCCTGCTGACGGGCATCTATGGAATGAACTTTCAGAACATGCCTGAGCTTCAGTGGCAATACGGGTATTATGCCATTTGGGGGGTGATAGTGGTGGTAGGTACTGGCATGTTCATCTACTTCAAGAAAAAGCGAACATGGTGACGATGAGGCTATGGCCGATGTCCCTTGACCTCCACCATCCAGTCAGCACCACGCCACGACCTAGCCAAGCACCAATATAAAGTGTTGGTCTTGATGTAGTAAGGTTGAGTAATCCCAGAGTTGCGGATCGTATGTGGGCAAGATGTTGGGGAATGGCCAATCCCTGTCCCCTTTTGACGCAATGTCCGTTCTTCCGCAACTTGCCGTCGCTCCCGAGATAGTAACGGGTAACCTAGCATGTGAATGCAGAAATAAGAGTGAGCATATTGATTTCCACCAGCATGTGAAGTATCATCAAATTCACAGTCGGAGGTAGGACGATGTACAAGAGGATGCTTGTTCCATTGGATGGCTCGGAGCTGGCCGAAGCAGTCTTTGTCTATGCGAAAGAACTTGCCGGCAGGCTCGATCTAGACGTAATCCTGCTTCATGTTTGTAGCCCAGAAGAACACCAATTGCTCCCTATGCATCGAGCCTATGTCGAGCGGGCGGCTGAACTCGTAAAGCGTCAGTCAGAAGAGGTTCAGGAAAAGACAGGCATTCAACCAGGACATAAAGCAATAGAAGCGCGAGGGGAAGTGGCTGTGGGCCACCCGGCTGAGGAAATCCTTCATT
>JADFVG010000111.1 GCA_015222405.1 Chloroflexota bacterium | reverse complement strand
TGCACTATGAGTGTTTATGGTAGCGTGATCCCTGGGGCCAGACGCCTGGCGGGTCTTGGGGTAGAGCTGTCTAAACCAGCCAGGCAAAGCCTCAAATGGTTTGACTACTTACAACTCGCATGGTCACAATGCTCGGCTCGCCTGCAAATAATGGCTTGAATAAAGGGGGAAATATGGCATCTCAGCAGTTACCCAAGGAGTTGCAGATCCTCTATCACAGAACCCCGGATGAACTGCAAAAGGAGCTTGACACCCTGCCCCCAGAGGCAGCAAAGGGAGCCTTGGAGGCACTCAATAGCCTGCACCACGTGATGGAAAGGGAGATATATCAGCTCGTGCTAAGGATGATTCAGGCACTGCGTTAATGCTCGAAAAAGCCTTAAGTTCGGAAAAGGATAGCCATAGACCGAGGAAACGAAAGCAGTAACAGAATACTAGACCACAGCCCTAAGCTCGAAAGAAAGTATTGCATTGTGCGCCAAAGTGTGCTATTATGCGGCAAAAGTAGGTGCGCCACTGGCGCTTGAGGGGGGGATTGGTTCTTTGTGGACGAAGGCGAATTATTGTCCGTGGAGGAGATGACCAGAATCCTGAAGGTGAGCAAGCCCACCATACAAAGGTGGTGCCGTGACCGGAAGCTCCCAGCGGCAAAGATCGGGAAAGCCTATCGCATCCGAAAAGAGGACCTTGACCGGTGGTATGAGGGGAAGCTCCTTGAGAGAACAGGGGCTGAGCGGTAAGCTTCCTAGATAGAATCTAGGGCTTGAAAACAAGTAAATTCCAGTTCTCTGTCAAACTCAATTGAAGGTTTGCCAGGGGAGTGGGTTTATTTGTGTCAATTGCAAAAGAAAGGGGGTTGAGAGATGCACCTCATTATCGATGGTTTTGGGAGCAATCCCAAATTGCTAGAAAGCGAGGATCTGCTTTACCAGCTTCTAGATGATTATCCCGCCCAAATCGGGATGACTAAGGTGGCGCCTCCACACGTTTTCAGGTACGTAGGCTCAAAGCCAGAGGATTGGGGGATATCGGGCTTCGTCCTTATCGCTGAGAGCCATATCAGCATCCACACCTTCCCTGAAAGAGGTTATGTCAACATCGACATATTCTCGTGCAAGGACTTTGACTCCGAGCAGGCGATCAAAGACCTTCAAGCCAAGTTTGAATTAATCAAGCTCAGGAGCTACCTCCTCAACAGGGGTCTGGAATACTCCAATATAGAAACGCTGGAACTGCAGCGCCTTTAGCTCCCTCGGGCTAAAAGAGAAAACGATGAAAGGGGAACTTTTTTACCCCCATCGAATCTTCGCTGCCATCCCCCAGCAGTATGCCGATTTTGAGACATCAAAGGTGTTGATCCTCCCTGTCCCCTACGACAGCACCTCAGAATGGCGCAGCGGCTCCAGGGATGGACCTATGGCCATCATCGACGCCTCTGAACACCTGGAACTCTATGACCCGGAGCTGGATCGAGAGAGCCATCTCTGCGGCATTCATACCCTCCCTGAGCTTCGCCCTTCAATGAGCGGCCCGGAGGAGACAGTGGAACGGGTCTACAAAGTAGCTAGTGACCTGGTTCGAAAAAAGAAGTTTGTAGTGATGCTCGGCGGAGAGCACTCCCTTACCCTGGGGATGGTCAAAGCCTTCAAGGATAAATTCCCTCGCCTCAGCGTGTTGCAACTGGATGCCCACGCCGACCTGCGCGATGAATACCAGGGCACAAAATATAGCCATGCCTGTGTCATGCGTCGGGTGCTGGAATACTGTCCCATTGTTCAGGTGGGCATCCGCAGCCTGAGCCTGGAGGAGCACCAGTTCCTGAGCCAAAATCAGATGCGACCCTTCTTCGCCCCCTTAGACCAAACCTCCACCCAGGAAATCCTCTCCTCACTCTCTGAAGA
>JADFVG010000002.1 GCA_015222405.1 Chloroflexota bacterium | reverse complement strand
CCTCGTCTGCGGAGAGAAAGGAGGGAAGCCGCCTCTCCAGCTTGGGGGAGGAGACAGTGAGTAACGGATTTGAGGATATGATGTTCTCCTGCATCAGATAGCGATAGAAGGAGCGCAGGGCACTCAACTTGCCGGCGATGCTTGCCTTGTCAAATCCCTGTTCCAGAAGGGAGGCAATATAGCGGCGGAGCAAGAAGCGGTCCACGTCCCTAAGGCTGATGACATTTTCCTGGTTTAGGAAGTCAAGGAAGTGGCGCAGGTTATGAGTATAGTTGCGCACAGTATAGGACGAGGCGTGGCGCTCCGCCGTCAGGTAGCTGACATAACCCTGGAGAAGCCTTCCTGTCCCTTTGGTGCTTTGAGCAGGGTTCATACTTCCACAGCCTCCCTCTCCAGCTCGGCCATGCTGGTGCTGAATTCACATTTCAGGCATTTCGCCATTTTCTTGCCCCGCATCGCCATGAGTCCACCGCACTGAGGGCAGGGCTGGGGGATGGGCTTATCGCTGGTGGCGAAGTCGCAAGCTGGATAATTGGCACAACCGTAAAAGGTGCGCCTTTTCTTGGTTTGCCTCTGCACCAAGTCGCCGCCGCATTTGGGACATTTAACGCCAATTTTGACCACCAAGGGCCTTGTGTTTTTGCATTCTGGATAGCCGGAGCACGCGATAAACCTGCCATAGCGCCCCAGCTTAATCACCATCGGTCTGCCGCACTGCTCGCAGGTCTCATCCGTGGGCTCGTCGACTACCTTGACCTTCTCCATTCGCTCGTCCGCCATCTTCAGGCTCTTTTCAAAGGGCTGGTAGAAATCCTGAAGGAATGGGACCCATTGGCGCTCCCCGCGCGCAATCTGATCCAGCCCATCCTCCATCTGGGCAGTGAACTTCGGATCGACAATATCAGGGAAATGCTGGCTTAAGAGATCGCTCACCACCAAGCCCAGTTCCAGGGGATGAAATCGCCCATCGGCCTTTTCCACATAGCCCCTCTCCTGGATGGTGGACAGGATGGGAGCGTAGGTTGAGGGACGTCCAATCCCTCTCTCTTCCAACGCCTTGACCAGGGTTGCTTCAGTGTAGCGCGGTGGAGGTTGGGTGAAATGCTGGTCGGGGAAGAGAGCCAGAAGCTGAAGCTTCTCCCCCTTCACCAGGGGAGGAAGGGTGACCATTCTCTCCTCCTGGGCATCGTCTTTCCCCTCGCTATATAGGATGGTGAAGCCAGGAAACTTGATAACTGAGCTGGTGGCCCTCAAGAGATACGACATTTGATCCTTGGCCTCTATATCCACCGAGGTGGTATCCAACAGAACGGGGGACATCTGGCTGGCGACCATCCGCTTCCAGATGAGCTCATACAATCTGAATTGGTCCCTGTTGAGATAGCGCTTTATGATGTCAGGCTCCCGCCTCACCGATGTCGGTCGGATGGCCTCGTGTGCCTCCTGGGCTGCCTTCGCCTTCTTGGCGAAAATGCGGGGTCGAGGAGGCAGGAAATCGGCTCCATATTTCTCTTTTATATAAGCGCGGGCTTCGTTCAAGGCAGAAGAGGCAACCCTGGTGGAATCAGTGCGCATGTAGGTAATGAGACCCACAGTTCCTTCTTTGCCCATGGGCAGGCCTTCGTAGAGTTGCTGGGCGATGGCCATGGTGCGCTTGGCGCTGAAGCGCAATTTTCGCCATCCCTCCTGCTGCAGGGTGCTGGTGGTGAAGGGGGGTGCCGGCTGGCGGGATAGGTCCTTCTTTCGCACCTGGACAACAGCATAGCTCACCCGCTTAAGCTCAGTGACAATCCTCTTCGCCTCTTTTTCGCTCTGGATCTCAATTTTCTTGCCATCGATGAGGCCAATAAGACTAGCCCTGAAGCTCTCTTCCCCTGCTATCTTTTTCAGCTCGGCATCGATGGACCAATATTCCCGAGGGATGAAACCCTCTATCTCCCGCTCGCGGTCAACGACCATCCTCAGAGTCACCGATTGCACCCTGCCTGCGGAAAGGCCGCGCCTCACCTTGCGCCAAAGAAGAGGGCTCAGCTTATAACCCACCAGCCGATCCAGGATGCGCCGCGCCTGCTGGGCGTTGACCAGGTCCATATCGATGCCCCTGGAATGGCGGAAGGCGTCAGTCACTGCCTCCTTTGTGATCTCATGGAAAACCACCCGCCTTAGCGGCATGTCATCCAGTTGCGCTGCCTGAACCAGATGCCAGGAGATGGCCTCACCCTCACGATCGGGGTCGGTGGCGAGATATACTGAGGAGGCTTTCTTTGCTGCCTCCGTTATCTGCCGCACCACTGCCCTCTTCACCTTGGGAACCAAATATTTGGGGGCGAAGTCATTTTCCACGTCCACTCCCAGCTTGCTTTTAGGCAGGTCCCGCACATGCCCGAGGGAGGCTTTAACGCTATAGCGGTTGCCCACTATCCGGCTCACCGTTTTTGCCTTAGCCGGCGACTCGACAATGACCAGACTCTTGCTCATTGAAGCCTCTACTCCACCCTGATTCGATATTCTTCTCTTGCCTCCCGGGCCAGGATATAATTCATGCCCCCAACCTGCTTTATCGCCCCCTTGAGCTCCATCATGGCCAGGGTGCTGCTCACAAGGGATATTGGCAGACCGCACTTTCGCCCCACCTCATCGATGTGGGTTGGCTCCGGGGAGAGGCAACTCAGGATCACGGATTCTGCGTCGGTAGCGGGAAGAATTTCCTTCATCTCCAATTGCTGCGCTGCCATGGTCAGATTGAACTCCTCAAGGATATCGTGGCAGCCCAGCACAAGCTTTGCCCCCTCCTGGATCAGGCTGTTAGTTCCCCTGCTCTGAGGGGAGAGCACGCTGCCAGGAACAGCGAACACCTCCCGGTTCTGCTCCAGGGCAAGGCCTGCGGTTATCAGGGCCCCGCTTCCCTGTCCCGCCTCGACAACAAGAACCCCCAGGCTCAGCCCGCTCATGATGCGGTTGCGTCGGGGGAAGTTCTCCGCCTTAGGGCGAGTCCCCAGAGGAAACTCGCTCACCAGAGCCCCTCTTTCCATGACCTCACGAGCAAGCTTTGCATGCTCACTGGGATAAACAACATCCAGACCACAGCCAAAGACGGCGATGGTCCGCCCCCCGGCCTCTAGGGCAGCGCGATGAGCGGTGGCATCGATCCCCCTTGCCAGTCCGCTAACGATGGTGACCCCATTCCGGGCCAGATCACCCGCAATCTGCTCGGTGACCTCCCTCCCATAGTAAGTGGGGCGGCGAGTGCCAACCACAGCCAGAGACCATTCATCCTGGGCAGTAAAACCTCCCCTTACATAGAGCACAGGGGGGAGGTCATATATCTCCTTCAGTCTTGAGGGATAGGCTTTGTCCTTCCAGGTGAGCACAGTAACCTTATAGCGCTCCAGTCTCTCCATCTCGGCATCAAGGGAGAGCTTGGGCCGCCGTGCCATGATGGCTTGCACAGTGCGCTCATCAAGCCCGGCCTCCCTCAACTCGGCAGCGCTGGCCTGCCATGCCCTCTCCATGTCGCCGAAGTGTTGCTCCAATTGGGAGAACTTGGCTCGCCCTACGCCCGGTATCAGGGTGAATCCGACCCAGTACTTAGTATCGCTCATTTTATCCCCGAAGTTGAATCATTCTAGCATAAGTGGACAAGACAAGACAATCACTCGCTGCTTAATGGCTGTTTAAGCGACACTTGTGAAGGCATAGGGGGCGCCCCTCGGAAACTGCCGCCAGTTCAGGGGCGCTTTATCGTTGGAGAAAAAGGCTTAAATATTTTACGAAGTCGGTTCCGCCGATACCGTAGTAGAGATTTGGAATCGTCTCAGCCTTGCCAGGTAATCCCTGTTCTGTG
>JADFVG010000110.1 GCA_015222405.1 Chloroflexota bacterium | reverse complement strand
GGAGGAACGACCCCGAGCGACTGGAGCTGCGTAAGTTTTGCCCTCGTTGTCGCACTCACAGGCTTTACCGAGAGGTTAGGTAGATGAGAAGGCAGGGTGGGGCAAGAGTTCGATTGGTTCCTCGGCTGGGGTACTTCCGCGAGGTCATAGGTGAGCTGAAGAAAGTGGTCTGGCCCACCAGGGAAGAAACAAGACGGCTCACCATCATGGTGATCATTATTTCTATTGCCATTGGGATTTTTCTGGGCGCTGTTGACTTCGGCTTTACCCGGATAGTCGAATGGTTTTTCGGAGGATAGGAGCGTTATATTGGCGGAAGCGAGCTAGAAACCCCCTAGTGGGGTTTCTCCTTTTGCCCGGCTCAAAGGGGGAAGAGCATGAAGGCTGGAGAGAAGCAGTGGTTCGTGATCCATACCTACTCTGGATATGAGCAGCGGGTGCAGACTAACCTGGAGCATCGGATCAAGTCCATGGATGCCGAGGATAACATCTTCCAGGTGGTGATACCTACTGAGAACGAGATCGAGATCAGGGATGGGCAGCGGCGCACTGTGGCCAAGAAGGTCTTCCCTGGCTACATCCTGGTTGAGATGGTGCTAAACGACGAAAGCTGGAACGTGGTCAGAAATACCCCGGGGGTTACCGGCTTTGTCGGCGCAGGAACAAGGCCTGTCCCTCTGGATGAGGAGGAGGTAAAGGCCATTTTCGACCAGATGAAGGTGGAAACGCCCCGGATCAAGGTTGGCTTCAGCAAAAGGGAGAGCGTGCGGGTGGTCGATGGCCCGTTTATCGATTTCATTGGCACTGTTGATGAAATCTACCCCGAAAAGGGAAAGGTAAGGGTGTTGATCTCCTTCTTTGGCCGCGAGACGCCGGTCGAGCTCGATTTCCTTCAGGTAGAGAGGCTCTAGAGAATGGCAAAAAGGATCAAGACGGTGATTAAACTTCAGCTTCCCGCAGGACAGGCAAGTCCGGCTCCCCCTGTGGGTCCAGCGCTGGGACAGTATGGGGTCAACATAATGGCCTTTTGCAAGGAATACAACGAACGCACCGCCTCCCAGGGGGGCTCAATCGTCCCCGCTGAGATCACCATCTATGAGGACCGCTCTTTCACTTTCGCGCTCAAGACCCCGCCCGTCGCTGACCTTCTACGCCGAGCGCTGGATGTGGAAAAGGGGAGTGGCATCCCCAATTTACAAAAGATTGGTAGGCTTCCCCGGGAGCGTATTCGCGACATCGCCGAGATAAAGATGAAGGACCTTAATGCCGCTGATATCGAAGGGGCAATGAGGATGATTGAGGGCACGGCGCGCAGCATGGGGATCGAGATAGAGGAGGAAGGATAAGAAATGGCGAGGCATGGCAAGAAGTATCAGGAAGCAGCTAAGCTGGTGGACAGGGATAAGCTTTACGAGCCCGAGGAGGCCATCGCGCTGGCAAAAAAGACATCCTATGCCAATTTCGATGAAACGCTGGAGCTTCACCTTCACATGAATCTCGACCCTCGCCATGCCGACCAGCAGATTAGGGGCGTGGCCACTCTGCCACACGGGCTGGGAAAAGGGGTGAGGGTTCTCGTTTTCACTCAGGGCGAGGCGCTAAGAGCCGCTGAGGAAGCTGGCGCCGACTATGTGGGCGCCGATGACATGGTGAAGAAGATCGAGGAGGGTTGGCTCGATTTCGATGTCGCCATCGCCACCCCGGACATCATGGGAAAGGTCTCAAAGCTGGGCAAGATCCTTGGCCGACGTGGCCTTATGCCCAACCCCAAATCGGGGACCATCGTTCCCCCCCAGGACCTACCCCGCGCCATTGGTGACGCCCGCAAAGGTCGAGCGGAATTCAGGATGGACAGAACAGCAATTATTCACCTCTCCATGGGCAAGCTTAGCTTCGAGGACGTGAAGCTGTTGGAGAACATGGCAAGCGTGGTGGAGACGATAGTTAAGGCCAGGCCCAGCGGTGCCAAGGGTCAGTTCATCAAAAGCGCATCGCTGAGCACCTCCATGGGGCCCGGGATCAAGCTCGACCTGAAACCAACCCTGGAGCTTCGCGCCCCATAGCTTTTTATGATATAATAGAAAAACGCCATAGACAGCGGGTGCTTTAAGGCTCAATATCCCGCCGAGGTGAATAACAGGGTCTGACCTTTTAGAGCCCTTGTGTCTATGGCACAAGGCTTTCTTTTTGGGGGTGAATATGCGAAAGGAAAAGAAAAGGGACATTGTCAGCCAGCTTGCGGAAAAGCTCTCTCGCTGCAATATCGCCATCACCACTGACTATCGGGGGCTATCGGTGGCTGAAATGACAGAATTGCGTCGCCAGCTGCGCCAGGCAGGCATCGAATACCGCGTGGTCAAAAACACCCTGACTCTTTTTGCCGCCAAGCAGGCAGGCAAAGAAGGGCTAGACCAAATTATTGAAGGCCCTACGGCTATCGCCTTCGGCTACGGCGATGTCATCGAGCCAGCCAAGGCCCTGGTCGCTTACATCGGCTCCTCCAAAGGAGCGCTCAGGATCAGGGGTGGACTGCTGGATCAAAGGGTGCTCACCTCCTCTGAGGTGACAGCCCTAGCCACTCTGCCCCCAAGGGAGGTCTTGGTGGCCAAGTTATTGGCTGGGATGCAAGGAACCATTTTCGGCCT
>JADFVG010000109.1 GCA_015222405.1 Chloroflexota bacterium | reverse complement strand
TGGAGCCTCTCCAGTATCTCCCCTTGAGCTAGATTGACCTCTTCATCGGTCAGGGTGCGCTCTGGTGACTGGTAAATAATCCTGAAGGCCAGTGATTTCTTCCCTCGGGGCACCTGCTCCCCGGTATAGACATCAAAGAGGGTGACTCCGGCGACTAAGGGGTGGCTTTGAATTATGCCATTTACCTTTTTCGAAGGTATAGCTTCGTCTACTATTAGCGCAACGTCCCGAAGTGTGGCCGGGAATCTTGCTCTGGGGCGATATTTGCCAGGCTCCAAGGTGGCAGGGAGCAGCCTCTCAAGATCGATTTCGAAGAGATAGACGGAGCGAGAGGAGATGTCGAAGCTCTCCACTACCCTGGGGTGCAGCTCCCCCAAAATCCCCACACTCTGGCCCTGAACCACTATCTTCGCCCTTTTGCCTGGGCTTAGGGCCTCATCTCCTGTAGGCTCGAAGCTTGCCGTGATGCCGAGACGCTCAAACAGGGTCTCCAAAACCCCCTTGGCATCGAAGAAGTCCAGCGTTCCACCCTGACCATGCCAGCTGCGGTCGAGGCGGGGGCCGCTGAGCACCCCGGCCACCATGTAGTGCTCCTCGGGGAGGTCCCCCTCCCGGGGCAAATATACCTTGCCCACTTCAAAGAGCCTGATGCCATCCTCCTCGTGCTTCTCATTGGCGGAGAGGGTGACGAGCAAGTTTGCCCGAAGGGTGGTGCGCAGGTATTCCTGCCCCGCAGTGATGGGATTGGCAACTCTCAGTGGGGCGAGCTGGGATTGGGGAACCGCTTTGCCCATCACTTCCAGGCTGGTCAGGGAATAAGTGATCGCCTCTTGCATCCCGCAACCAGCGAGGATTTGGCTCACCCTCTGCCTCAGAGCTCGCATGGGGTCGGGTTGGTATCTGGGCAGCGATCCGCTGGGCAAGGTGGTGGGGAATTCATCGTAGCCGATGATGCGCGCAATCTCTTCCACTAGGTCGTCTGAGAGCCGGACATCGGTGCGCCAGTAGGGAACAGTGACCGAAAGCTCATCGCCGCCGACCACCTGACAGTCAAATCCCAGAGAGGCTAGCACCTTGATCCTTTCCTCCAGGCTGATGTCCACGCCTATGATGCGCCTCACCTGCCTCGAGGTGAGCGAGATCGGTTTCGACCCCGCTTTTCCGGGATAGGCATCGATGATACCCTTTGCTATCTCGCCCCCCGAAAGCGCTGCCATTAACTGAGTGGCGCGCTTAACCGCGGGCAGGGGAAGCTCAGGGCTGATCCCCTTCTCGAAGCGCAGCGAAGCCTCGCTTCTGAGGCGCAAAGCCATTGAGGTGCGCCGAATGCTCGCCGCATTGAAGTTCGCCGACTCGATCAAAATTGCGGTGGTCTCCTCCGTTACCTCGCTCTCGGCACCCCCCATCACCCCGGCGATAGCCACTGCCCCCTCGCCATCGGCGATAACCAGCATATCGCTGGTGAGGCCTCGCTCCTCGCCATCGAGGGTGGTGATGAATTCACCCTCCCTGGGGCGGCGCACCAGAATCTTGCGCTGGGCAAGCTTATGGTAATCAAAGGCGTGAAGGGGTTGTCCATGCTCCAGCATGACATAGTTGGTGACATCAACGATGTTGTTGATGGGGCGCATGCCACAGGCAAGCAGCCGCTGCTCCAGCCAGGGGGGCGAAGGGCCGACGCGGACATTGGTAATCAGGCTGGCGCAGTATCTGGGGCATAAATCAGGGTCGATGATCTCCACCGAGACTTTTCCTTCTATAGGATCTCCAAGCTCGTCGTAGCTAACTTCTGGAAGGCGAACCATTTGCCCTGTGAGGGCGGCGATCTCATGGGCGATGCCAATGATAGACAGGCAGTCGGGGCGATTGGGGGTTATATCCATATCGAGAATGGTGTCGCCAAGGTAGTCATCCAGAGGGAGGCCCAAAGGGGCATCAGCGGGCAGCACCATGATTCCCTCATGGCGCTCGGAGATGCCGAGCTCCCTTTCCGAGCAGATCATCCCCTCAGAGGCGATGCCCCT
>JADFVG010000012.1 GCA_015222405.1 Chloroflexota bacterium | reverse complement strand
TCCACTTCAACTCCAGCCTTTTTCAGGCCATCCATGAACTTGCTATAGGAAAGCCCCTCCTGCCTTGCGGCGGCATTGATGCGAACGATCCACAGGCGCCTGAAATCCCCCTTTCGCTCGCGGCGATGGCGATAGGAGTAGCTCAGGGCCTTCATCAGAGACTCGTGAGCGCGACGGTAGAGGGAATGCTTTGTGCCTCGATGTCCCTTTGTTTGCTTGAGCACCTTCTTATGACGGCGCCGGGTTACAATCCCACTTTTGACTCTAGTCAAGGACCTCCTCCCACCTAAGAATAGGGTAAAAGCCTCTTTATCCGAGCCTTATCGCTAGCATGAAGAGGTAGCTTTGCATCGAAGAGCCTCTTTATCCTTTTGGACTTCTTTCGCCTCAGATGGCTCTTACCCACTTTGATACGCATTATTTTGCCGCTGCCTGTGATATGGAAACGGCTACTTGCTGCTTTGTGCGTTTTCAGTTTAGGCATCTGTGACCTTCTCAGTAGATTTCGGTTCCTTTGTCGGTGCAAGGATCATGTTCATACTTCTTACATCCATTGCTGGGACTGCTTCCACGGTGGCTATTCCCTCCAGTTCTTTTGCCACACTCTCCAGAAGCTCCCTGCCCAGCTCAGGATGGGTTATCTCCCGACCTCTGAACAGCACCCTGACCTTGACCTTATCACCCTCATCAATGAGCTTCTTGATGATACGGATCTTAAATTCGATGTCATGCTTGCCGATCTTTGGCCTCAGCCGCACCTCGCGGAGGAAAACAGCCTTTTGTTTCTTTCTTGCCTCGTGCTCTTTCTTCGTTTGCTCATATTTAAACTTGCCCCAATCGAGGAGGCGACATACTGGGGGGGTGGATGTGGGGGCAACCTCCACCAGATCGTAATCCCGTTCCCTGGCCAGCTCCAGCGCCTTAGCCACGGGCATCACGCCAAGCTGCTCCCCTGTCTCGCTTATCAAGCGAACTTCCCTGGCAAATATTCTTTCGTTAACGCGATATCGTTTGATTATATTTGTTCACCCCCCACCATTTACCATAAACCTCTGGTGGCAGGTAATATACTATATCTCGCCACAGAAATCAAGGCTTCCTCTCCGCTATCGCCTCTGTTGCCATAGCCTTGAATGCTTCCACGGATTGTCTCCCCAGGTCCTCACCACTTCTAAGCCGGACAGACACCATGGCAGCCTCCATCTCCTTGTCACCCACGATCAACATATAAGGTATCTTATCAAGCTGGGCCTCTCGAATCTTGAGGTTCATCCTCTCAGAGCGGGCATCCACCTGAGCACGCATCCCGCTGCCCTTGAGCTCGGCCTCCACCTGAAAGGCGTACTCCAGATGGCGGTCTGCTATCGGGATTATCGCCACCTGCACCGGCGCCAGCCACACCGGAAAGGCACCACTATAGTGCTCGATAAGGCAGGCAAAAAAGCGCTCCATGCTGCCGAGGACGGTGCGATGGATCATCACTACCGGATGCTCCACTCCATCGGCACCGACGTAGTTAACCTCGAAGCGCTGGGGAAGGTTGAAATCGACCTGATTGGTGGGCCCCTGCCATGCTCTTCCCAGGGCATCCTGGAGCTTGGTGTCGATCTTAGGGCCGTAAAACACCCCTCCCCCGGGGTCCATTCGATAACGGAGCCCAAGCCGCTTAAGTGCCCTCTCTAACGTCTCCGTTGCCCGCTCCCACATCTCGATGGTGCCAGCATATTTCTCCGGCCTGGTGGCGAGAAGGATCTCATACTCCTCGAAGCCGAAGGTGCGCATCATGAAAAAGGCGAACTCCATAACCCCCACCACTTCATCCTCCAGTTGGTCGGGGCGACAGAAGATGTGGGCATCGTCCTGGGTGAAGCCCCGCACCCTGGTCAGGCCGTGAAGGACGCCGGAGCGTTCAAAGCGATAGACAGTGCCCAGCTCCGCCCAGCGCAGGGGTAGCTCGCGGTAGCTCCTGAGCCTGCTCTTATACATCAGGATATGGGCCGGGCAGTTCATTGGCTTGATGAGGTATTCCTGCCCCTCGACATCCATCGGGGGGTAGAGGTACTCATGGTAAAGCTCCCAGTGCCCGCTTGCTTTCCACAGGTCGAGCTTGGCGATATGAGGGGTGTAAACAATGTCATAACCCCGTTTGGTGTGCTCCGCGATCCAGAAATCCTCGATGATGCGCCGCACTAGGGCCCCCTTGGGGTGCCAGTGAACCAGCCCCGGCCCCGCCTCCTCATGGAAGCTGAAGAGGTCGAGTTCCCTTCCTAGCTTTCTGTGATCTCGCTTTGCCGCCTCGGCTAGCTTTTCCAGATGGTGCTCAAGCTCCTCCTCGGTCTCGAAGGCGACGCCGTAGATTCGTTGTAGCATGGGGCGCTTCTCATCACCCCGCCAGTAGGCACCAGCGATGGTGAGTAGCTTGAACGCCTTTATTTCCTCTGTAGAGCCAACATGAGGCCCTTTACACAGGTCGGTGAAGGAGGCCTGGCGATATATGGTCATTTTCTCATCGGGGAGCTCATCAATGAGCTCCAGCTTATAGGGCTGATGGGCAAAGATCCTCTTCGCCTCTTCCTTTTCCACCTCCTCCCTGATGAAGGGGACATCGGAGGCGATGCTCTCTGCCATCCTGGCCTCGATTGC
>JADFVG010000108.1 GCA_015222405.1 Chloroflexota bacterium | reverse complement strand
GATAGGGCTTCCTCATGGTAGCCATTGACGGGTGCTTGACATCTGGGGAAGGGTACACGTCGGGTATGGTGCTTAGGTCATAACTCTCATTTCAACCTTGATGGTTCAACGAACCAGGGGGTTCTTAATAACATCACACTAGGAGGTAATGGCGATGGCAATGGTATGTGGAGGAGACCTCTTTGTCAGGGCGCTGAAGAGAGAGGGTGTGAAGTACATCTTCACCTTGTGCGGTGATCACATCGGCTCCATCTACAATGCCTGCATCGATGAGGGGATCGGGATCATTGACGTCCGACACGAGCAGGTAGCGGCTCACGCCGCAGCGGGGTGGGCGCGGGTCACCGGCGAACCGGGTATTGCCGTGGTGACGGCAGGACCGGGAGTCACTGACTCCGTGACAGGGGTGGCCGAGGCCTTCATGGCAGGCTGTCCCTTGATCGAGTTTGGCGGGCGTGCTCCTCTCCGGGAGTTTGAGAGCGGCTCGCTGCAGGACATGGACCAAGTGCGGCTCATGGAACCCATAACCAAGTGGGCGAAAACGGTGTATGAGGCGAGAAGGATACCTGAGTATGTGAGCATTGCCTTCAGGAAGGCGAAGAGCGACACACCTGGCCCGGTCTATTTAGAGTGTCCCATAGATGTCCTCATACAGAGGGTGGAGGAAAGCGACGCGGTCTTCCCTGAAAACTACTGCACTGAGCAGGAGGCCGGTGGCAGCCCAGCCTTGATCAAGGAGGTGGTGAAGCTTCTGATGGCGGCGCAACGCCCAGTAGTTATTGCTGGCGAGGGGCTGTTTTGGGCCAAAGCTGATAGCGAGCTCAGGGAATTCGTGGAGTTGGCGGAGATTCCAGTACAGACGGTTAGCTTCGCTCGGGGCGCTGTTCCCGAGGACCACCCCCTGGCCTTGGGTCGTGTGGGAACGCCAATGGCGGATGTGGTGCTGGCACTAGGGGTCAAGTTCGATTTCATGCTAGTGTATGGCCACCCTCCCCTGTTCAATGCCGATGCCAAATTTATCCAAGTAGGCGTCGATGCCTGCATGATTGGCTATAATCGGGGCGCCGATATCGGCATCGTGGGAAGCCCTAAAGCGGTGCTCAGGCAGATGATCGATGAGATCAAGGGCGCAAAGAAGAAGGTGAAACGCTCGGCGTGGCTCGACCAGCTAAGCTCCATAATCAAGATGTCCGAGGAGCAAGCGGCTCAGAGCTATGGTGCCGATTCGCTTCCCATTCATCCCGCCCGGCTGGCCAAGGAGGTCACGGAATTCCTAGATAGAGATGCTGTGGTTGTCACTGACGGCGGTGACGCTGCTCTTGGCTGGTTTTCCCCTCGGTTTAAGGCCCAGGCCATGGGGCAGATGCTGGGCAGTGGCGCCCTGGGTTGTCTCGGAGTTGGCACTGGCTTTGCCCTGGCGGCCAAGCTGGCAAAAAGGGATAAGCAGGTGCTCATCTACTTTGGCGATGGCTCCTTCGGCCTCAACGGCATGGAGTTCGATACCTTTGTCCGCCATGATCTGCCAGTGGTATCGGTGATCTCCAACGATAGTGCCTGGGGGATGGTCAAGCATGGGCAACGCATGACGTACGGCGAGGATCGACTTACTGGAACCCTGCTTAGGCCGCGCCAGCGCTACGACAAGATGGTGGAGGCGTTGGGAGGATACGGCGAATATGTGGACAAGATCGAGGACATTAAGCCAGCCCTCGCCCGGGCCTTCGCCTCTGGAATGCCGGCTTGCATCAACGTTGAGGTGGATCCCAAGCCCGTCAGTCCTATAACCATGGCTGTAGTGCGGCTTATGGGGGCAGCCAAGGTCTAAGCTAGGACTTCTTGCTGTCCTTGTTGCCCGCTCGGCGCCGTGGAAGCCCGGCTGACAAATAATCGTTTGACACTCGGCCAATCTTTGCCTATGCTGTTCTGCAGAGTTCCATTGGCTGGAACTTATTGATCGGAGGTGACTGGTTGATTGTTCTCGGCCTTATGGGTAGCCCCCGGAAGCAGGGTAACACCGACCTGCTTCTGGATGAAGCGCTCAAGGGTACTCAGAGCGCTGGGGCTCAGGTGGAGAAGATCGTGCTCAACGAACTCCACATCATCCCCTGCCAGGAGCATTATGCCTGCCTCAAGGCGGGGGAGTGCGACATCGCGGATGACATGGTCTGGGTGTATCCCAAGCTGGTGGAGGCCGATGTCCTGATCCTGGCTTCCCCTATATTCTTCTACGGGCTCACCGCTCAGGCCAAGGCCCTCATCGACCGTTGTCAAGCGCTTTGGGTTAGAAAACATCGGCTTAAGCGGACTACCGCTCCGGGGAGAAGAGGGGCCTTCATCGGTGTGGGCGCTACCAAGGGCAGGAAGCTGTTCGACGGCGCAGTGCTCACGGTAAGGTACTTCTTCGATGCCACCGATGTAGCTTACAGTGGCGAACTCCTTATCCGCGGCGTGGACAAGAAGGGTGAGAGCAGGCAGCACCCGACCGCCCTGAAGGAGGCCTTTGATCTGGGCGTGAGGCTAGCTCAAAGCTGAACGATTTGGCTAATTCTGACATGGAAGAATAAGCCCTTGTACTCACCGAAACTACAGGGGGCGGTAATCAGCAGGCTTGACAATTATATGATACTGTGGTAGCATGGCAGCTGGTTATAGCTTGGTACCACGGTACCACATGGTGTGATCGGGCTAACGGCGGGCCAGATCCCTTAGTGATGCGTAAATGCATCCTTGGTGATTCTGGCCGTCTTTTTTATAATGTGGTCGGGTCCCATTGGGCCAGATCCCTTGGTGATGCGAAGCGCATCCGTAGGTGATTCTGGCTTTGTTTGTTTAAGCAAATAAGGTGGTAGGTAGAATGAAAAAAGTATTATTCCCAATAATAGTGCTCATTTTAGTAGTCTGTCTGGCTCCGGTGATGGCGGCGCCAGTGGCGGCAACGTGGACAGGCAACTTGCTGGTTAACCCCGGCGCCGAAGCAGGAGACATGACGGGGTGGACATACAGCACGGGCCCAAGCGGAGAAACCCCAGAGGCGAAAGAGTCGCTTGTAGAGTCCTGTGGTACTGTCCTGCCG
>JADFVG010000107.1 GCA_015222405.1 Chloroflexota bacterium | reverse complement strand
GTGCAGCGGCCTGCCCCAGCGGTGCCATCACTGCACGCCACTTTAACGATGAACAAATTATGGCCGAAATCGAAGGGGTGCTGATATAACCTCAGTGGTGGAAGTATTTAAGTGCAAGAAGGAAGATTAGCAGCACTGGTGAATGAGATGAGGAAAGAGGCTAGTAGGAATCCCGACCCTCTCATAGCTTCTTTCATCCTGGCAGGGGCCTGACTAAACCGGGGTAGCCAGGCCCCTCTTGTGTGACTTGACAAGTGGCAATCTCAAAAGTGCTGCTGCCTAAGAGTGGTAGATGGGGGATACTATTACCTGCTAACAGTAACGGAGGACTTCAGCCTTTCATCCTCAGACAGGCGGTAAAAGAGTATAACTGGACGCTGAGGGAGCTTGACAAAAGCAACCCAGCTATCTAAAGTGTCAATCGCTGAGTTGTGCCAATGTTGCCGGCGACGCAGAATGACGTTGTAGATGCCTTGAAGCGGGCAAGAGATAGGGAAGAATTCCCCCTGGTGTACCAGGTCTTGGATCAGTTGGCTGTGGTGAGGGCGGGGGTGCGCCCGGGCTATAGTGAGGGCTATCTGTGCAATTTCATAGTGAGCCAACCTTTCTCGGCAGGGGTGAACACGAGAGAAAACATCCCTGCCGTTTTTTTATTATGACCGTCGAGCTTTCAGCCAGGCGGCTCCAATGCTCAGTGGAGTCTCAAGTCTCCTCTGGAGATAGCTCGCTGATGTCGATAAGGGGGTAGAATGAATGGTGTTACTCACGATCTGCTAGTTTTAGGCTCTGGGATAGCAGGACTGCGAGCAGCTGTTGAGGTAGCCCGGGTGAGCAAAGGGGAGCTGGATATTGCCATCGTTTCCAAAGTTCAGCTAATGCGTTCCCACTCGGTTTGTGCCGAAGGCGGTACAGCGGCGATGATGCGCCCCGAAGAGGGCGACAGTTTCGAACTACATGCCTGGGACACGGTGAGGGGAAGCGACTTCTTGGCTGACCAGAATGTTGTGCAACGCTTTGTCGAAGAAATGCCGCAAGAGATCCTGCAGCTAGAGCACTGGGGCATCCCCTGGTCGCGCCGTCCTGATGGCCGCATCGACCAACGAGCTTTTGGTGGTCATAGCTTTAACCGAGCTGTTTTCGCCGCCGACAAAACCGGCTTCTTTGAGATGCAGACCCTCTATGATACCCTGCAAAAGTATGCCTCTGTCACCCGCTACGATGAGTGCTATGTAACCTCAATTCTGGTGGGCGACAATTCCTTTCAAGGGGTAACGGTGTGGGATTTGGTAAGTGGCGAGTTTTTCGTGATCAGAGCGAAGGCTTTGGTCATCGCTACTGGTGGTGCCTGTCGTATGTTTGGTTTTACCACTTATTCCCTCACCGCTACTGGGGATGGCCTGGCCATGGCCTACAGGGCTGGGCTCCCAATCAAGGACATGGAGTTCGTCCAGTTTCATCCTACCGGACTGATACCTTCCGGCATCCTGATTACCGAAGCGGCGAGGGGTGAAGGAGGCTATCTGAGAAATAACAAGGGCGAAAGATTTATGGAAAAGTATGCCCCTGAGAGAAAGGAAACAGCCCCCAGGGATATCGTGTCCCGCTCCGAGATGACCGAGATCGAGGAAGGAAGGGGGTTCCCAGGACCCGACGGCCTGGACTACTTACACATAGACCTGCGCCATCTGGGTGCGGCCAAGATTAACGAGCGCTTGCCCTTAATACGGGAGGTGGCGATAAAGTTAGCTTTCATTGACCCTATTGATGAGCCTATCCCCATTCGACCAGCGGCTCATTATTTTATGGGTGGTATCCATGTCGATATCGATGGTGCAACCCCAATACAAGGAATCTGGGCTGCAGGTGAGGCTGCTTGTGTTTCCTTACATGGGGCAAATCGCCTTGGCTCCAATTCCACTGCTGAGTGCCTGCTATGGGGGAAGATCACCGGTGAAAAAGCAGCCAAGTTTGCCCTGGAACAAAAAGCTCTGGCTTCGGTTTCCGAAGAGAGGGTGCGTCAAGAGGAAGCGCTCATATTTGACCAGTACCGCCATCAGAGCGGCGAGGAAGACGCTTACGTCATCAGGGAGGAACTGCAAAGCGCGATGGACCGTCAGGTGGGGGTTTTCCGCACTGGCCCGGAGCTGGAGAAGGCACTTGAGAAAATAAGGGAACTAAAAGAGCGAATGAAGAGCGTGCGGGTCAAGGACGAGAGCAGGGTATATAATACTAACCTTCTCAATATTTTGGAAGTTGCTAACCTCCTCGATATAGCAGAAGCGATCGTAGCCGGGGGAATAGTACGCACTGAATCTCGGGGGTCTCATTCCCGGAGGGACTTCCCCCAGAGAGACGATGTTAATTGGGGTAAACATACCCTGGCTTACTATACCCCGGAAGGACCTCGTTTGGATTACAGCCCGGTGACAATTACGATGTGGAAGCCAGTAGAAAGGAAGTATTGACCTATGAATGCGATGGAAGTAAAGAAGAAGCCTTTGAAGAATTACCTGGGTATCTGGGGCTGGGTATGGGCTGGCAGGTATAATGTGGAGCGTTATCTCTATACTCTCCAGAGGGTGACTGGGCTGGGCATAATTTTATACGGCATCCTGCACCTTACGATAAACGGTTTTCGAATTAGCGGAGAAGGGCTTTGGGAAGATACCATGAGCCTGTTTGAGAACCCGGTATTCGCAGTCGGGGAGTACCTTGTTATTGCCGCCTTTATCATCCACGCCCTTAATGGACTAAGGCTCATTCTTCAACAACTAGGTTACACCTTAGGTGCTCCCAAACCACCGATATATCCTTATAGCCATGCTCTGCAACGAAGGCGCCCCATCGTATTGGCAATGGGTGCGCTGGGAGCGATTCTTCTGCTCCTTGTCCTGATTGACTTTGTAGTATAGAGGTGTGCGATGCGTCAATCTTACTTTCGTCTTTTACAACTGATTACCGGGGTTGCTGTGTTTTTTCTTATCGCGGTACATATTACAGCGCTTCGCTTGGATGATTTCGCTGGCGGCCTTGGCGTACATATCGAGGAGCCAACGTCATGGGGCAGTGTAATGGACAGGGCCACCAGCGCCGGCTGGGCCAGCTTCTACATTATCCTTCTGGCGGTGGCTATTTACCACGCGCTTTATGGTTTGAGGGGTGTTCTTATGGAGCTACCTTGGCCGCCTGTTATCGCCCGTTCCCTTAATTACATAATGATAGGAATCGGGATTGTCGTCTTTGGATATGGCAGTTTTATCGCGCTAAATGCCTATTATTCCTAGGGGAGATGGTTATGGCAGAGAAAGAGAAAAGTTTAACTATGGGAAAGTTGACCTTCAGGGTTCAAAGATATGAGCCCACTCGCGATGAGAAGACTTATCTGCAGGAGTTTGTCATCCCTTTCACCAAAGGTATGACAGTGCTTGACGGTCTTAACTACATCAAGGAAAAGCTAGATAACACCCTCGCCTTTCGCGTCTCCTGCCGAATGGGGATTTGTGGCTCCTGCGGCATGCTAATCAATAACTTTCCCTGCCTCGCTTGCCACATCACGGTGGAGGAGCTGGGGAAGGATGTAATAGAAATCAAGTCCCTGCCCAATTATGGCATCATAAAGGACCTCGTCCCTGATCTCACCCCATTATTTGAGAAACATAAGTCGATAAGGCCTTACATCGTGCGCTCGGATAGTGAGGAGATGGAGGAACCTACTGCTGAATATACCCAGTCGCCTCAAGCGCTGGAGGAATACTTGCAGTTCAGCTTTTGTGTGAAATGTGGATTATGCCTGGCAGCTTGCCCCACCTCGGCTACAGATGTCCTATTCTTAGGACCACAGTCGTTGGCTCAGGCTTATCGGTATTGTGCGGATAGTCGAGACGAGGGGATGCGGGAAAGAACTGCCATAGTCGACTCCGGGCATGGCGTTTGGCTCTGCCACCTTGCCGGAGCCTGCTCTGAGGCTTGCCCCAAGGGGGTGGATCCAGCCCTGGCTATTCAATTGCTTAAGAGGACAGTGCTGGCACAGACTTTGAGATTGCAAAAGAAGAAAGAGGCATCCCCCATAGCTCCGCCTCCAGTAGAGGAAAAGCCCAAGCTGCCAGTGCCAGAATTTACAGCGAAACCCTCATAGGTTTCACTAAATTTGGGAGAGAGTTACAGAGATTGCCACACCGCTCAAACGAGCCTGTTTGAATCCTGCTCGGCTTACCAGCGGCTGTTTTCGAAGCTAATCATCTCCGCTTGCGCAGCTTAAACCAGGGATGGAAGCTGATTATGGAGTCAGCAGGGAGCTTCTTGTGGCCGGCTCCATGCAGGACCATGTCTATGGCGGTGAGACAATCGGCAATCCGGTCAGGTAGGAGGAAGTGTTCTTGGACATACCTTCTTCCCCTCATGCCCATTAGCTCGGCAGCCTCCGCGTTTTGCAATAAGTATTGCACCTTCTGGCTAGTTTTGCGCGGTGTTTCGTAAAAGTAGCCAGTGTCACCGTCCCTGACCTGCAGCGGGATGCCGCCTACATCAGCAGCTATCACCGGTTTACCTTTCCACAAGGCCTCGGTAATTACCAGCCCAAAACCCTCTCTAGTTGACGGCTGCATGATCACATTAGCCGCCCGCTGGAGTGCGTTTACTTCCACATAGTTCTCCTGGCGATTCGCCAGCGAGAGGTTGAGCACATGGATATCCTCATCGTCCTTTGTCTGGTGGTAAACATCAGCTAGGCACCTCTCGCCCTGCGGGTCATCGGCAGCCAAGCCACCAGCTATTACAAGCTGGCATCTTATCTCCTTCTTTACCTGGCGGTAGGTGGCGATGGTTCTATCCAGGCCTTTCCAGGGGTCAAACCTTCCGATTTGAGCGATGATAGGCAATTTGGGGTCTATACCATATTTGGCCAGAACCTTGTCAATTTCCTCCTGGCTCAGCTCTCTGTTCTTGTCGGAAAGGGGGTCAATGAAGGGAGGGATGATGAACTTAGGCAAAGGCCACCATGAAACAACATAATGCGCAGCCGAGAATATAGCGGCGTCATAATGCTCAGCCCACATGGTGATGAAATCCCATAGCTTGGGACTAGCCATTAGAGTTGTCTCTTCGATATCTATGTGGCATCTCCAGAGCCAAGTTTCACTCGGCTTCTTGAGATAACGGGTTAGGCCTAAGGGCTGGGGGTCATGAACCAAGACTACATCTGGATTGTAATCGATGATACCGGTGCTAACACACTGCTCAAGGGTGCAGAAATAGGTCTCCTCCATCTCAGGGGTAAAGCCCTTTTCCTCACCCTGCAACAGGTTGTGAAGGTTCTTGGTGCATTCAAAATATTCCTTGCTTCCCCTGATGACCTTCCACTCAGACTCTATACCCAGGTTGTCCAGAAATGGGATAGAGCTATGAAGCATCTCGGCTACGCCTCCGCCCACAGCGGAGGCGTTTAGCTGCAATAGCTTTAGCCCCTTAAGCCGCTCGGCTACTTTGCGCAGCCTTTCCACTCGCTCCTCACCTACAATTGAAGTGTAGGCCTCTAAAGAAGGCGCAGAAAAGTGGGTGAAATTCTTACGCCTGCTGTAAGCAGTCCCGTCGGCCAAAGGGAAAATATCATTATCTGGATTCATCATCCAAAACCCGTGGTTTCTAAAATCTACAGCCCCAAACTGAAATGGAGCTATGCTCTGGGCATTGGTTCATTTTATGCCAAAAAGTGGACTCTGGCAAGGCTCAGGTGCAAACAGACTTCGATGTCTATGCTCCACCCCCGCTTAGCGTTACATCGGATTGTGAGTCAACAATTCGATGATTTGTTAAGCTCGGAATGGACTGATACGGGGCCCCCTGCTCTCCTCGGTTTGAAATCTTGTATGCTTTCATATATTGAGCAGTCTATAGCTATACCGGCGCCTCGATGACCACAGTGGTGCCTTTACCTGGCTCGGATTCTAGCCTCAAGCTTCCGCCTAGCAACTTGGCCCGCTCCTCCATGCCGATGAGCCCAAGTTTGCCAGTTCGAGACAGTTCTCCCAGTGTTTCAGGCAATTCAAATCCTTTGCCATTATCCCTAATGATGCCCCTTGTCTTGCCTTCGTTGTATTCTATAGTAATCTCAACCTTCGATGCTTCGGCATGTCGCCTAGCATTGCTGACCGCTTCCTGAATGATGCGGAAGAACAACAGCTCTGCCTCGAGGATGTAGTGCCCCGATTGGCAACAGGCTCGCTATGATAGTGGGGGCATCCTCTGAGTTCTAGCAAGGATGCCCCCTAAAGTTGGAACAGGGGCGCGAAGACGCGCTCAGCGTAGAACACGGGAACTATCCCATCATTTCCCAGGATTGGGTTCCCGATGCTTGAAACGAGCTTCTTCGCATTAGCTTGTTAATCTCTGGTAAATATTCCCGTCTGAATCGTAGATATCGATTTCCAAAGGCATCTGACCTAGGGCGTGTGTGGAACAGGATAGGCAAGGGTCATAACAGCGGATAGCAACTTCGACCCGGTTAAGTATCCCTTCACTAACCTTCCCGTCTTTGATAAAAGCTTTAGCTACGTCGTAGACAGCGCGATTCATTGCTAAGTTATTATGACCAGTAGCTACAATTAGATTGACCTTGCGGATCATGCCACTTGAATCTATCCAATAATGGTGGAAAAGGGTGCCACGAGGGGCTTCGACTACTCCTACCGCCTCTTCATTGAGCTTGGTGGAGTTGACCCATATTTCCTTGCCGCAGATGAGATCATCTTGCAAGAGAGACTTTATCATTTCAGCAGAGTATAGTGCCTCAATCATTCTGGCGTAATGGAAGTATAATGATCCTTGCACTATCCCGTTGCTGCTCAGCATCTTGAAGTTCTGGAACTCTTTGTTGGCCAGTGGGGTGGCGATGCCATCGGCGACATTCAATCTCCCCAGTGGTCCCACGCGATAAATGCCAGCGGGATAACCCATCTTCTTATAATAGGGGAACTTAAGATAAGACCAGTCCTCCACCATTTCTGCGATGATGGATAGGTAATTCTCGGGGGCAATCTTATCCTCTAGAATGGCCCCTTTATCATCTTTCAATCTGAGCTTTCCATCATAAAGTTCAAGGTTGCCATTATCATCTATAAGCCCCAGATAGCCAGAGGGAAAGCTGGCAAAGCTGGCAGCCAACTCACTATTCTGGTCACAGTACCCCTTGATCAGGTCAATGGCAATTTGAACATCAGCGATGATCCCATCTATCTGCTGAAGGATTTCTTCGCGATGCTCACGGGAGAGAGCCCTATTCATCCCTCCAGGGATGGCAGCATTGGGATGGACCTTCTTATCCCCGAGCATCTCGATTATTTTCTGGCCAAAACCGCGCAGTCTTACCCCTTTTATGGCGAGCTCGGGCTTTTCTGCAATAACCCCCACGATGTTTCGGATGGCGGGGTCAGCATCCATGCCGAAGAGCAGATCAGGGCTGGCCAGATGGAAAAAATGGAGCGAATGGGACTGAAGAATCTGGGCCATATGTATTAGCTGGCGCAGCATCTTTGCTGTAGGGGTTAGCTCCACCCCCAAGAGAGCATCCCCAGCCTTGACTGAAGCGAGGTGGTGGCTTACAGGACAGATACCGCAGATTCGGGAGGTGATGACCGGCATCTCCCAGAAGAGTCGCCCTTCACAAAACTTCTCAAATCCCCGCAGTTGAGTCACATGAAACCTGGCTTGGGCTACATTTCCGCTATCGTCGAGATGAATGGTTACCTTCCCATGCCCCTCAACCCGGGTAACTGGCTCGATTACGATTTTCCTCGTCATTCCATAGCCTCCTTAATCAAACCTCATCATCTCGCTCGGGAGCACTGGGATTCTGCCCTCCAAAAGTTCGGTCAGGGCATAGCCAATAGCTTTAGAGCTAGGAGGGCATCCAGGGACATAACAATCCACCTTAACCACCTGATTTAATGGCTTAACCTGCTCTAAGAGCGGGGGGATATCCTCCGATGAAGGAATCTTGCCCTCACTGGTGCTCTCAGTCTCGATATAATATCGGCGAAGAACCTCTTCTTTAGTGAATAGGTTGCGCATGGCGCATATTCCGCCAAAGCAGGCGCAATCGCCCCATGCCATCAGTATCTTGCAATTGGCACGCAATTTCTTGGCTACTTCTTCATCGTGAGCAGTGCTCACTGCCCCTTCAATGATCCCGACATCGACCGGTGAAAACTCTTTAATATCGGTTATGGGACTGGCGGTGATTTCTATTGCGTCTAGCAGGCCGATAAGTGCCTCATCCAAATCGAGAAAAGACATGTGGCACCCAGAGCAACAGTCTAACCACGCTGTAGCGATCTTAACCTTTGCCACCATTAACCTCCTAGCTTGGACTCAATTCGTGCCCTAGCTTCTTGGAAAGCTCTATCAATATCTCCTGGTCCTGAAGTAGACCATCTTTGGCTTGAAGCACTCGTTTTAATTCGAGAAGACGGCCATCCATGCTCGTATATTTGCCCTCCCTCTCCGCCCAGATGGGAGAGGGCAAAACTACATCAGCGATGGCAGTAACAGGCGAGTGATAGCTTGCCTGCACCACCAGGAAAGCGATTCCTTTGAGCCAGTCCAATAGTCCCTCGTCCTCCTGTTCATCGCCGAGGAGGAGGTAGAGCCCCTTCAGCCCGTCTCGCTTTATATCCCCTGCCGCTAGACCTAGCTCCCAGCCACCGCGGCTATTGGCAGCGGGTTTGAGCGAGATGACCCTTAGCCTGTCCCCCGCCCGATTTCCTGTTAGATCAGCCAAATTGAGGAGTGAGGTAATAAGGGTGGGATCATTCCCCTGCACTAACCCTTCTCCGTAGATGATAACGCCACGCTCAGCTTGACCATACATCTCCGCCGCCAACTCCAAGCTCTCCTTCTCTATGCCTGTG
>JADFVG010000106.1 GCA_015222405.1 Chloroflexota bacterium | reverse complement strand
TCCTTCAATCTCAACCACGCAGAGGCGGCAACCTCCATAGGGCTTGAGGTCAGGGTCATAACATAGCGTGGGAATATAGATGCTAGCATTCAGTGCTGCTTCAAGCACAGTGGCTCCCTTTTCCGCTACGACCTGCCGACCATCAATGGTCAACCTGATGACATCTAGTTTCGTTTCCTTCACTTTGCTTGGAGGGGCCATACTTGTTGTTGACCTCCACGATTATTACTTGCCAAGCCTACTGCTACAGGTTCTTCCGGAATTGCAGGTCTCTCGCCAGAAGCCTTTACTACCGCAGCAAAGCGGGGTGGACAGACATTCAAACAGGTACCGCATTTGGTGCATTTATCTTGGTCAATAACATGTACAACTCTCTTGCCACCTCTAATAGCTCCGGCAGGACAAGAGCGGAGGCAAATCACACAACCCTGGCATTTGTCGGGATCAATATAGTATGATACAAGAGCGTTACAGACTAATGCCGAACATCGCTTTTCTTCTATATGTGCCTTATACTCATCACGGAAGTAGCGGATACTGGTAAGTACCGGGTTAGGAGCTGTCTGCCCCAAACCGCACAAGGAACCGTCTTTGACCGATTCAGCCAATTCCTGTAGCAATTCAATATCCCCGGGTCTGCCTCTTCCGTTGGCTATATCCTCAAGTATATCTAGCATTTGTTGTGTGCCCCAACGACACGGTATACATTTACCGCAGGACTCAAGTTGTACAAAAGACAGGAAGAATCGTGCTATATCAACCATGCAGGTGGCTTCATCCATCACTATCATGCCGCCCGAACCCATAATCGAGCCAGCTGAAGTCAGAGAATCATAATCTACTGGGGTATCAAGAAAATCTGACGGCAAACAACCTCCCGAAGGTCCACCCGTCTGTACCGCCTTGAAGCGTTTCCCTTCTAAGATGCCACCACCGATTTCATAAATAATCTGGCGCATAGTAATGCCGAAGGGAACTTCGATGAGTCCAGTGCGCTCTACCTTGCCTACCAACGAAAAGGTTTTTGTCCCTTTGCTTTTCCCCGTACCATAGCCAGTATACCAAGTAGCTCCTCGTTGCATTATGGCGGCTATACTTGCCCAGGTCTCTACATTATTGATGTTAGTAGGCTTGCCCCACAATCCGGAGACAGCTGGGAAAGGAGGACGGGAGCGAGGCATCCCCCTCTTGCCCTCGATAGAAGCCATCAGCGCTGTCTCCTCGCCGCACACAAATGCTCCTGCTCCCTCCTTTATCTTGAGATGGAAACTGAAATCAGAGTCCAAAATGCTGTCGCCAATGAGTTGATATTCCTCCAGTTGCCTTAAAGCAATCCTGAGCCGTTCCAGGGCGAGGGGATACTCTGCTCGGCAATAGATATAGCCTTCCCTGGCTCCTATAGCATAAGCGCCGATAAGCATCCCTTCCAACACTGAATGAGGGTCACTCTCAAGAAGAGAGCGGTTCATGAAAGCTCCCGGGTCACCTTCATCAGCGTTGCAAATAATGTATTTCTCCTCGCCAGGTGATCTACGGCACAAGTCCCATTTCTGTCCCGTAGGGAAGCCAGCCCCTCCCCTACCACGTAAACCAGACCTCCTAATCTCTTCAATGATTTCCTCCGGCTTCATGCCTAGTGTTTTGACAAAGCCAGCATAGCCACCGTTAGCAATAGAGTGCATGATGTTTGTTGGATCAATAAAGCCACAGTGGCGCAGGATTATACGTAGCTGCGATTTAAGCACCGGTAGGTCAAAGAGATGGGGGATACCATCTACAGCGCCGTCTCCAATAGTGCCCAAGGCTAGGTCAGGACGGGGATTGTCTTTGACTAGATAGTCTTCAATCAGCTGCGCGACAATTTCAGGAGTGATATTTCCATAGCAAATACGAGGATGCCCTGGCTTGATTATATCCACTAAAGGCTCGGCATAGCACAGCCCAATACAGCCTACCTGGACAATAATGGCATCGATATTTCGCTGCTTCAGCTCCCTATCAATCGCACGAAGCACTGCCTCGGCACCAGCAGCTCTGCCACAGGTAGCGGCACCTACCAGAATACGAGGAGTCTGGCTGTATTGCAGCATTTCCCATTCAGCCATCGCCCGTTTCTGGATCTCGGCAAAGCTCATTTCTCACCCCCAACATTAGCTAAAACCTCCTTTACCCTGGCTGGAGTCATCCTGCCATAAACACTATTGCTAATAACCATCACCGGGGCAAGAGCACACGAGCCAAAGCAGGCTGTCGCCTCCAGTGAATATTCGAGATCTGAGGTGCTCTCCCCGGGTTTGATGCCCAATTGCTTCTCCGCCTCGCCAAGAATGCATGTTGCACCACGCACATGGCAAGCAGTGCCACGACAAACCCTAATGATATTTCGACCTGAAGGGACAAGCTTGAATTGGGCATAGAATGTACCGACCCCAAAGACAGTGCTTTCCGGCAACTTGAGGAATTTGGCTATTCTTTTCATCGCTGGCTCAGGCAGGTAGCCAGAAACCTGCTGGACCTGCTGTAAGACAGGAATAAGCTCCTCCTTCTTACCTTGATAGGAGGACAGGATTTCGTTTAAGCGCTCCTCAATGGTCTCTTCTTGCTCCTGCAGAAGCGCCTGAGCGCCTTGTACTACTGAAGAACTCGCCATTTGCCACCTCTTTATTTACCATTTCTCTTGAGAGAGTCGGCACCACAACCAGGTAGCTAGCTCTTTCTCTAGCTTGCCTACCCAGGATTCTATTTTCCTGATGTCACCACTCGCTAAGGCAGCTCTCTCCTCGGTAGTCAAAGAGTAATACTCTTTGAGGGTCTCGTGAGGATTCTGGGCTAATCGCGCCAGGAATTCTGATTCACTGGCCGCTCTCTTTAAGACAGCGAGCAACTCCGTTCTCCCTGACACCACCTGTTCCCCAACCTTTTGTTTTGTTACTGGAAGCCATGTAGCCATTTCTACCCCTCCTTCCCTCTTACTTCACGTTAGCCTAGCAATTGCCCGATTGCCTGCCATCGTCCACAAGTCACAATCTGCAGTAGCGCTTTGGCTGTGCCCAAGAGGGCAGTCGACTTGCCCTAACGTGCATATGAGCCTATAATTGCTTCGGCAAACCGGAAAGTTGAGAACAAGAGAGAAATTAACGGTCTTAATTGCTGATGACCATCCGTTGGTGCGCGAAGCTCTACGTCAAGCACTGGATGGTGAGGAGGACATGGAGGTTGTGGCTGAGGCCAGTGATGGTGAGGAAGCAGTCAAGCTCGCCTCAGAATCAAAACCCAACGTCGCGGTGATGGACATCGTTATGCCCAAACTTAATGGAATCGAAGCCACCAGAAGGATCAAAGAGGGTGCTCCTGACACAGCCATTTTGATCCTCACTGCTTACGATGATGACGAGTATATACTGGGACTGCTTGATGCCGGAGCTGCCGGCTACCTCCTGAAAAGCGCTAGAGGACGTGATTTGGTCGGGGCGATTCGAGCCATAAGATCAGGTGAATCAGTGCTCCACCCCAAAATTATCGCCAAGTTGTTAGAGCGAGCTTCAAGGGCACCGGTTGAGGAGCACAAGGCGTCGGAACTACTGAGTAAGCGGGAATCAGAGATACTTAACTTACTCACCTCAGGGATGAGCAATAAGGAGATAGCAGGAAAATTGTTTCTCAGCCAGCGCACTGTTAAAGCTCACCTGACTAATATCTTCAACAAATTGAATGTTGCCTCACGCAGCGAGGCAATAGTCAAAGGATTACAGTGGGGATTAGTTACCTTAGAGAATATCGAAGGCAAATCCCAGGGTTAGGAAACCCGCACCTCTGGATCATAATCGTCTTACTCCTCTTCCTAACCATATCTCATCTCACCCAGCTTCTATCTCAGATACCTGTCTTGGGCGAGATTTCGCTGCCTGCAGCTGTGGAGCTTTCAAGACACAGTCTGGAGCGGCTTCTCTATCTCTTGTTGATATTGTATGCTGGCTGGACACTGGGAATAATCGGGGGTGCCGCACTATGGCTATCAAGCGCTGTGGCAATGCTGCTTCGCACTCTTTTGATCTCCCCCAGTTTCAGAGATGCATTGCTGGAGAGCCTGGCCGCCCTTGTTATTGGTGCCCTGACCATCATCCTTATGACAGCCTACCACCAGAACGAACGGCAACGAGCGAAGCTGGAAGAAGCCGTGAAGGATACGAAACTGGCGCGGCAAAAGTATGAAGAGCTATTTGCCAATGCCAGCGATGCTATCTGGGTCCATGATTTGGAGGGCAACATTGCTTTGGCCAACAAAGCCTGCGAAAAGCTCACCGGCTGTCCCGTTTCAGAATTGACGTGCAAAAACGTCCGCGAGTTTCTTACTCCACAGACACTGTCCATAGCGGGACAGGTAAAAGCCAGACTGCTGGGAGGTGAAGCTACGGAACACCGCTATGAGCAGGGACTAATCAAGAAAGATGGCTCTGAAGCAATCATCCAATTAACCACGCGGCTTATTGTCAGCGACGGCAAGCCTCAAGCTTTCCAGAATCTGGCTCGTGATATAACCGAGGAGAGAAGATTACAGGATAATCTTCAGTTCTACCTCAGGCAAGTTCTACAGGCCCAGGAGGACGAACGCAGACGCCTGGCTCGTGAACTCCATGACGACGCTTCTCAGCAGATATTACTTGTGACGCACGGCATAGATAACCTTGCCTCCAAAGCCGACAGCTATTTGCCTCGAGAGCTAAGAAATGAGTTGGGGAAACTATATGAGTTGTCACAGCAAATGTATCAGGGCATTAAGCGCTATGCTCAGGCTCTGAGACCAGGCATTCTGGACGACCTAGGTTTGGTGGCAGCCGTCAAATGGCTCGCTGAGGAAACACATCGGCTTAGCGGAATCGGAGTTCAGGTCCAGACAGACACCGTCCCGCCACTCCCGCCGGAAACACAGCTGGTCTTGTTCCGTATTATTCAAGAAGCCCTGAATAATATCCAGAGGCATTCTGGCGCATCTGAGGCCAGCATTACGGTG
>JADFVG010000105.1 GCA_015222405.1 Chloroflexota bacterium | reverse complement strand
GGCGCGTGGGCCACGACAAGTTTCTTTTGACTACTCATTATTCTGCCTCCGCAGTTTCGATCAGGCTAAGTTCATATTTTCCTAACTTGATGTACTGAAAAATCGGGATTCTGGACACGCACACATAAGAACACAACCCGCATTCAATACAGCAATGCAGGTCGTACATAGCCGCAGCCTCTTCATAAAGGCGAGCCTCCAGGAACCTGACGAGCATGTTCACCGGGATCTTAACCGGACAGATCCTGATACATTCACCACAGTTGATGCACGGATAATCCGTGGTCTGGGCGCTATCGGCCTCATCCTGAACCACGATTCCGCCAGTGCCGGGCTCAAGCGGAAGCTCATCAGAATAGGTAGCTATCCCCCTCATGGGCCCACCCAGAACGAGACGATCCCGCTCGCTCACGGAGACATTACAGGCTTGAAGCACATCCCTTAAAGGGGTGCCGATTCTGGCCCTTACGTTCCTGGTACTGCCGCCTTTTCCCACCACGGTGACAACCTTGCTGACGGGGAGTTGGCCAGCCCTGAAAGCAGCCCCTAATGCTGCCACGGCTTCAGCGGTGACAAAGACAACCCCTTCATCCTCTGGCGTATCACCGGCTTCGACCATCTGGCCAAGCACGTCCTTCATGATCATGTGGGGAAGGCTGTTAGGGTAGGTCCCCCTCACCGTTTTCAGTTCTGCACCCGTGGCACTGGCTTGTTGAACCAGGCTTTCAGGCACTGCGATAACAACCCGCTCTACGCCGGTCATCTTTTTTAAGATGTCAACGCCGTTTTTGATGTCAGCCGCCTCATTTTGCACCACACATTGATTAGCTGTAAGGAGCAAGTCGTCGTCCATTCCGTTGATGACAATGGTCCGTATGGTTTTTTCGGGATCAGCAAACGCCTTGAAAGAAGGGCTCCCAGGAGTGTACTCAAAAAACCTCAGGGCTGTATCAAGGGTTGGTGTCTTATTGAATTCGTCATCCCAGTCGTCCTGGCCGCTGGCATCGATGGTTATGGCAGTGTATTTCTGGCCATAGGCATCAATATAAGGGGCCATGGCCGATACGGTTCCAGTCACCGATGAAATGACATATTCGGCACTGTCCGGTGATGCCGCGAGTCTCTGACCGGTCTTGACCGCATCGCCGACTTTGAGCGTGGTAGCGCGCCCTCCGTTTTGCGGCTCCTTCAACAACAATGTAACCCTGCCTGGAACGGGAAGATCCTGGATCGGATCTGGAACCAGGTTGTACTGTAACCTCGGCTTGGCCAAACCTAAAAAAGATCTCTTTATCATAACTCAACCCTTTATAAAATCGCTTCGCCCTGCCCGCCATTGCCAAGCACGCTAGCGTGAAAGCTGCATGCCGTACGGGGCGTTGGCAGGCGGGGATTTTATGTAACGCGGCTTCGCCGCTCGAAAATCGAGGAAGTTCGTCTTAACCCAATATTCCAGTATTCCCTGGCCCAGACCCTGGCCCAGACCGGGTTTTACTCTCCGTGGCATTGTCCAGCTTCTGTCGCGCCCCTGGCCCAGACCGGGATGATACGAACGACACGTCTGTCCAAGGCTGTCGCGCCAGGGCGGGCAGGGCGGGCCAGGTTTTTACATGGCACCGCTTATTATTCTCATGTCGCGCCCCTGGCCCAGACCGGGATGATAGGTATGGCACATCCATGTTAAAGCTGTCGCGCCAGGGCGGGCAGGGCGGGCAGGGCGGGCCAACATTCCAGTATTCCATTATCCCGGGTGCCCGCTACATAATATGACATTTCGCACACTCAACCGGACCGGCCCCGCTCTCCTCATGGCAGCCTTTGCAATTGGTGTGAAGGGCATCACCCCTTTTGGGATCACTGTCTGGCCTGTGGCAATCCTCACCACTACACGACATAGTTTCATCCTGTTCTTCGTGATGGCAATCATCGCACGCAATACCATACCCCGCATCGTCCGTATGCGTTTTGTGATCAAACAAGATCTTTCCCGCGGTGCTCTTAAACATGAGCCGTACAGGTTCTTCAGGTTCTTCTTGTGAAAAGCCGGCATAGCACACAACGCCTACGACGAGCAAGATTGCCGCAAGGGCAAATGCAAAGCCTTGTTCTCCCTTTGATGTCATCTTATCTTACATTCCTTTCGCTGAAGCTGGGTTGTTGATAAGGCATGCTTGAAAAATGAATAGGAGCAAAAAACATGGAAAAAGGTGGCACCCCTATATGACAACAACCGACTAATGTCAAGAGGAAATTTGCTACAACCCGGTATATGGTTTCCCAATCAACTCGTTTCTTCGGCAAACCACGGCGTAAAAACCGCTTGACAAATTGGACCAGAAAAGGTATGGGAAAAATCTCTTAAGTATCATCTTTTGTAACTAATGCTTGATTGCAGTTTTCCTGTCATTGCGAGGGAGGTGCGACCGAAGCAATTTCCTTCGCCTCGCAACTCCTCACTTCTCGCAATGACAGTTCGCAATCAGGGATTTTCGTTTAGACAGTAACTAAATCTTGCGTCTAAGCAAAAGTATCTCTCAACCAATAATCAGGAGGAGTTTTCCGTTCAACAATTTTTGACAACCCGGTGCTTGACACTGGGGGCAACAGGAGTTTCGATATGGCAAGTGCTAACGACGTCGTTGGATCCGTTATGGTTGTGGGCGGCGGCATTGCCGGGATGCAGGCTGCCCTTGATCTGGCAAATTCCGGTTTTTACGTTTACCTCGTGGAGAAATCCCCTGCCATTGGTGGCGGCATGGCCCAGCTCGACAAGACCTTCCCCACCAACGAGTGTGCCATGTGAATCATCTCACCCAAGCTGGTCGAGGTCGGCCGGCACATCAACATCGAACTGATTACATACGCAGACATGATGGGTATTGAGGGTGAACCTGGCAGGTTCAAAGTCAAGGTGAAAAAGAGGGCCCGTAGCGTTAATCCGGATCTATGCACCGGCTGCGGTTTATGCCTTGCGAGCTGTCCGGTGACGAATCAGCCGTATCCGAAAGAGGCTGTTGTGAAATAAAGAAGCAGGGCAAACCGCAAAACCAACCGGGAGGTAGTATCGATGGGTGAAATTGCAGTTGCTAAGGAAACGGGAGCACAGCCAGGGGCTGTAGAAGTGGATTTCAGGGCCATAGATGATCTGATATTTACAAGGTTTAATGGCGACAAAGAAAACATCATAATGATCCTTCAGGCCCTCAATAAAGAGTACAATTGGCTCCCTGAGCCTGTTTTGAATTACGTCTCCACAAGGCTCGATATCCCCCTGAGTCAAATGTACGGAGTCGCCACGTTTTACAGTATGTTTAGCCTTGAGCCCAGGGGGAGGCATTTAATTTGTCTTTGTACCGGTACAGCGTGTCACGTCCGGGGCGGGCAGATTATCAAGGAAAGACTCGAGGCTCACCTGGGAATAAAGCCTGGCAAGACTACGGAGGATATGCGTTTCACGTTCGAAACGGTTCGTTGCATAGGATGCTGTAGTATAGGTCCTGTTGCTAAAATTGACGAAAAAGTATACAGTCGTACAAATTCAGCAGCGATTCTTAAAGCCTTGGAAGGATATACGTAGAACATCAGGACAATTTAGATTCTATAGAGATAAGGGGATTGTAAGCCCGTGAAAATAAGATCGAAAGATGATTTAGACAAGATAAGGTCGAAGGTGCATGATTCTCTCTATTCACCTCCTTGCCTAAAGATAAATGTTGGCATGGCTACCTGCGGCATAGCTACCGGTGCCCAGGATACTTACAATAAAGCTCTCGAGATATTTGAAAAAGAAGGCGTATCGGTTGCCAAGACCGGCTGTATGGGATTCTGCGAGCAGGAACCACTCGTGGACATCCTGGCTCCGGGCAAGCCTCGCATTGTTTACCGGCACGTCACCGAGGACAAAATTCAGGAGGTTGTAGAGTCGTACCAGAAGGGAGAGTACCCGAAAAAATCGATTCTGGGGCAGATGAAGGATCCGCGCTCCGTCCTGGAGGACGACATCGAGAACCCCTTACGAGGAGCGGTTCCCATCAACGGAATACCCTTCCTGGAAGAAATTCCTTTTTTCAGCAAACAACTCAAGATTGCCCTCAGGAATTGCGGTTATATTGACCCGGACAACATCGAAGAATACATAGGCAGAGGTGGGTATTTTTCCCTCTTCCGCTGTCTGAACGAGATGGAGCCCGAGGAGACCATTGCGTCCATAAAGGAGTCCGGGCTGAGGGGGCGGGGCGGGGCGGGCTTTCCGACCGGAATAAAATGGGAGGCCTGCCGGAAGGCCGAGGGAGAGAAAAGGTATGTTATGTGTAACGCGGACGAGGGAGACCCCGGGGCATACATGGACAGAAGTGTCCTGGAGGGGGACCCCTACAGCGTCCTGGAAGGGATGGTAATAGGCGCATACGCCATCGGTTCAAACGATGGCTTTATATACGTTCGCCACGAATATCCTCTGGCTGTGGTGAGGTTGGTAGAGACGATCAAGCAGGCCGAAGCTTATGGCCTTTTGGGCAGCAATATCCTGGGCACCGGGTTTGATTTCAACATCAAGATCAGCACGGGAGCTGGCGCCTTCGTCTGCGGCGAGTCAACCGCGCTGATGCGCTCCCTGGAGGGCAAGGTTGGCCGGCCCAGGGCCAAGTATATTCGCAGTGTGGAGAAGGGCTACCGGGACAGCCCCTCGACTCTGAACAATGTGGAGACGTGGGCAAACGTGCCCCCAATAATCAGCAAGGGGGCCCAATGGTATGCCTCTCTGGGCACTGAGAAAAGCAAGGGGACAAAGGTTTTTTCGCTGGTGGGCAAGGTAAGAAACACCGGCCTGGTAGAGGTTGCCATGGGGGCTTCCCTCAGGACGATAATCTTCGACATCGGGGGAGGCATCCCCAGAAAAAGGGAGTTCAAGGCCGTGCAGACCGGGGGGCCGTCTGGTGGGTGCATCCCGGAAGATTATCTCGACACGCCCGTTGACTACGAACACTTAGCAAAGCTGGGTGCCATTATGGGGTCGGGCGGCATGATTGTCATGGACCGGGACACCTGCATGGTGGATCTGGCCAGATATTTCTTAGAGTTTCTTCAGGAGGAGTCCTGTGGCCAGTGTGTGCCCTGCAGAGAGGGGATCAAGAGGCTCCTCGAGATTCTTACTGACATATGTGCCGGGAAGGGTAAAGAGGGGGACATAGAACTCCTGGAGGCGCTTTCCGACACGGTCGTCAAAACCTCCCTGTGTGCCCTGGGCGGGACGGCTCCGAACCCGGTCTTGAGCACGTTAAAATACTTCCGCAATGAGTATGAGGCACATATATATGACAAGAAATGTCCTGCTGGTGTGTGCAAGGAGCTATTTTACTATGAGATAGACGAGGAGAAGTGTAACGGGTGCCACATCTGTTTTCTGAGGTGTCCCCAGAAAGCCATATCAGGCGAGAAGAAGAAGCCTCACACCATAGACCAGGAAAAGTGCATAAAGTGTTCTATCTGTTACCAATCGTGCAAGGTAGACGCGATAGCCATCAGATGATTGATCAACAATAACAGAGAAGGGTTTGAAATATGGTTACCTTTACATTGAATGGCAGGCAGGTTGAAGCGGAGGAGGGGTCCACCATCCTCCAGGTTGCTGAGAGCCATAACATTAAAATCCCTACTCTTTGCAACCACAAGGCTCTGGAGCCGGCAGGGCTATGCCGTCTCTGTACTGTGGAGCTGTTTGACGGGCGGCGGACGCGATTTGTGACTTCATGCAACTACCCGGTCCGCAAGGGTATTGAGGTCAAGACAGACTCTGAGGAAGTCATCCGTCACAGGAAGATGATTGTGGAGTTACTGCTCGCCCGGTGTCCGAATAACGACTTCGTCAAGAACCTGGCCGCCGAATTTGGCATCGAAGCCCCCAGGTTCAAGCTTGGGGATGATCACTGTATCCTCTGCGGGTTGTGCGTGCGGGTGTGCGAGAGGATGGGTATCCGTGCCATAGACTTCTCTGGTCGCGGCACGGAGACGGAAGTTGCCACACCGTTCAAGGTTTTCACGGATGCATGCGCGACCTGCGGCGCTTGTGAGTTCCTGTGTCCCACCGGCTATATCAAGGTCTCCGACATAACCAGGAAAGAGGTGCGCCCGATACTGTCGGAGTTTGACGAAGGACTGGCAGGCCGAAAGCCGATCTATGTCCCCTATGCACAGGCTATACCCAACATCCCGGCTATCGACAGGTCCGTGTGCTCGCATTTTATCAACAAGGGTTGCAAGATCTGTGCTGATATCTGTCCTGCCGGCGCCATAGACCACACGCAACAGGACGAAGAAGTGGAAATTGAGGTGGGCGCCGTTGTCCTGGCTACAGGATTCAAGTCCTTTGATCCGAGCCAGTATGATACCTATAATTATGCCCATCACCCCAACGTAGTGACATCCATGGAATTCGAGCGTATTCTCAGCGCTGGTGGTCCTTTCGGGGGCCACCTGATGCGCCCTTCGGACCACAAGGAGCCCAGGAAGATTGCCTGGCTCCAGTGCGTGGGCTCCCGGGCTATCAATCCCTGTGACAAAGGTTATTGTTCGAGCGTCTGCTGCATGTATGCCATCAAGGAGGCGGTCATTGCCAGGGAGCACAGCAAGGAGCCGTTGGACTGCGCCATTTTTTTCATGGACATGCGCACCCATGGAAAGGAATTCGATCAGTATTACAACCGTGCTCGAGAAGGCGGCGTGCGGTTTGTCCGTTGCCGGGTGCACAGCATTGACCCGATGGTCGAATCAGAAGGCCTGCAACTTCGCTACGTGACCGAAGATGGCAGAGTTGAAACGGAAGAATTCGACATGGTGGTGCTCTCTGTGGGCCTCCAGACCCCTCCTGATGTGGCAGACCTGGCGGAAAAGATGGGGATCGAGCTGGATCACTACAAATTTGCCCGGACCGGCAGCTTTGCCCCTGTGAGCACATCTTCTCCGGGGATCTATGTGTGCGGGGCATTGCAGGGCCCTAAAGATATTCCCTTTTCGGTGATGGAGGCCTCGGCAGCGGCCGGTGCGGCAGCCAGCGGGCTTGCCCGGGCGCGTCACAGCCTGGTAAAGGAAAAGACCTTCCCGGAAGAGCGGGATGTCAGCGCTGAGCCACTCCGGATCGGTGTTTTTGTTTGCAACTGCGGGATAAACATCGGCGCCGTGGTGCGTGTGCCTGAAGTGGCCGACTATGCCAAAACGCTTCCGAACGTGGTCTATGTTCAGGAGAATCTGTTCTCCTGTTCCCAGGATGCCATAGAGCAACTGATTGGGGTGATCAAGCAGCAGGATCTCAACCGTGTAGTGGTAGCCTCCTGCTCGCCGCGCACCCATGAGCCGCTCTTCCAGGAAACCCTGCGCAGCAGCGGTCTGAATAAGTACCTCTTCGAGCAGGCCAATATCCGCGATCAGTGCTCCTGGGTGCATTCCAACGACCCTGACGCTGCCACTGAAAAGGCCAAGGACCTGGTCCGGATGGCAGTTTCCCGGGCCTCGCTCATCGAGCCCCTGCCCATGCCCTCGGTGTCGGTAACCCCGGCGGCTCTTGTGGTGGGGGGCGGTGTGGCCGGGATGGTGTGCGCCCTCACTATGGCCCAGCAGGGATTCAAGGCCCATATTGTCGAGGAGAAGGAACGCCTTGGGGGCCAGGCCCTGAAGTTGAATAAAACCTGGAAGGGGGAGAGCATACCGGAATATCTCAGCAAACTCATCGATGAAGTAACCGGGCACGAGAACATTGAGGTGCACCTCAACGCCAAGCTCAAGGAGGTTTCCGGTTTCATCGGCAACTTCAAGACAACGATTGCCCTGAATGGTACAGGGGAAGTTCGGGAGCTCGAGCACGGCGTTGTAGTGCTGGCAACCGGGGCTCATTCCATCAAGCCGGATGAGTATCTTTATGGCAAGAATGACCGGGTCTTCCGATGGCACGAGCTCGATGAGGCCTGGGAGAGCGACCTTGTCAAGAACGCCGGAAGCGCTGTCTTCATTCAGTGTGTGGGCTCCCGGGAGCCGGAGCGGCCTCACTGCAGCAAGATCTGTTGCACTTTCTCGGTTCAGAAGGCGGTGGAGCTGAAGAAACGGAATCCGGACATAGATGTCTACATCCTTTACCGGGACATGCGAACGTACGGTGAACGAGAGGATCTATATAGAGAGGCCCGGGCCCTGGGCGTGATCTTTATCCGGTACGACCTGGAGAATAAACCGGTCGTCACAGAAACCGAGGGAGGCGCCCTAAAGGTCACGGTGACGGATCCCATACTCGGGCGGCCGATCACCCTCGAGCCTGACTTTATCACCCTGGCCACAGCCATCTATACCCGTGGCGCTGAAGAGCTGGCCAGCCTCTTCAAGGTGCCCCTCAGCCAGGACAATTTCTTCCTGGAGGTCCACATGAAGCTGCGGCCTGTGGACTTTGCCGTCGATGGTGTCTTTGTCTGCGGCATGGCCCATTTCCCAAAACCGATTGAGGAAAGCATCGCCCAGGCCCAGGCGGCGGCAGCTCGGGCTGCTACCATCCTGGCACAAAAGCGCATCGATGTAGAAGGGGTCGTATCCACCGTGGATCAGGCCCTATGCCGGGGCTGCGGCAAGTGTGTGGAAGTGTGCCCCTACGGCGCGCCGGAATTGATAGAACTCAGGGAAGGCGTCAAGGTTTCTCAGATCCGGGAGGCTATGTGCAAGGGCTGCGGCGCCTGCGCTGTGGCCTGCCCAACCGGGGCCGCTGCTATCCGCCATTTTACGGACACGCAGGTGCTTACCATGGTGGAGGCTGCCCTTGGCGGGTAGATTAATATCGGTCAATATGAAGGAAAAGAGATCATGAGTGGAGAGTACGAGCCAAAAATTATTGCTTTTTGCTGTAATTGGTGCGCCTATGCCGGCGCTGATCTGGCTGGCGTCAGCCGGTTCCAATATCCCCCCAACATCCGTATAGTCCGGGTGATGTGTACGGGCCGGATTAACCCCAATTTCATCCTGAAGGCATTTCAATTGGGCGCTGACGGCGTTCTGGTGAGTGGCTGACACATCGGCGATTGTCATTACCTGGATGGTAATGAGAAAGCGACAAAGATCATCGAGATGACGCGTCAATTGCTGGCACTTGTGGGGATCGACAATGAGCGTCTGGCCCTGGAATGGGTTTCGTCTGCCGAAGGGGGCCGTTTTGCCGAAATCGTCACCTC
>JADFVG010000104.1 GCA_015222405.1 Chloroflexota bacterium | reverse complement strand
GTCTCCTCCCCCACCCCATGAATGGAGAGCAGTTCGGGGCGCAGGTCATCTATTGCCAGGGCAAAAAGCCGGCCCAGGTCGTCGCCGTAGAGCGCCCCCAGTTCCTCTACGAAGGCCCTGACCTTCACCGCCTTGGCATTGTAGTAGCCACAGGGGCGAATCAGGGCGGCGAGCCTGTCGTGTGGGAGGTCGCGGAGCGCCGCTGGCGTGAGCGCTGTTTCTGCCTTAAGATTGGAAAGAGCCTGTTCCACATTGGTCCATGCCGTCGCCTGGGTAAGGATAGCGCCTAGGATTACCTCGAAGGGGTCATCGGCAGGCCACCAGTGCTGGGGCCCGTAGTGGGAAAGGAGGCGGTGGTAAATCTCGAGCAGGGGGTCGCTGACTGCGCTCATCTCGGTCTTGTCGCCCAATCTGGTAGATGGAGATTATCGGGCGAGACAGCGCGAGGTGGGAAATAGGGCTTAATGTCGATCACCGGGGTGCCATCGATGGCATCCAACCCCTCAACCTTAAGTACGTTCCCCCTGCGCTCCAAGAGCCTGGCCACAGTCACCCCCAGAGGGTTAGGCCGATGAGGGGTGCAGGTGGCGAATAGCCCCACCAGGGGTAAATCTGCTCTCCCCATGGGGTGGATCTTGGCCGGGGGTTGCCCCCAGGAGGGGGCTCGGTGCATCCAGTAGACTACTATGATGTGGGAGAATTCCTCCAAGCCTTCCAGGCACTCCTCCAGGCCCTCGTCGAGCGTGATTTCCGAGACCACCTCCTGCCAATCTCGTCTTACTGGCTCCTTAACCTCATTTCTCACGATCCCGATGGATTTCAAAACTAGCTCTGGCATTGATTTCTCCACAGCCAATCCTTATTTTGCCTGAGATGGAGAAGGCCGGGAAACCGGCCTTCTATTTTCTACCAACCTCTTTATGGTTTCAGGGGGTTAAGGTAAAGATTTTTGTTGCTTGCTCCGGATACTTGGCGATGAAGCGCAGCTCGTCATCGGTAAGGGGCTGCTGGGTGTGGGCATTGGCCACCTGCGCCAGCTCCAGAATGCGTTGCGCCTCCGTGTTGTCAGCGAAGGTAATGCCCAGGGTGCCATACACATGCCTGAACCCGGCAAGCCCACTGAATTCACCGGTGGTGATCACCCGGCGGGGAGGAACACGCTCCACATCCTCGTCCAGCTCCAGGAGCTCGTAGTCGAAGAGCTCGTAATTTCTTCGATCCTTGAGGGCGCCATCGGCGTGAATCCCGGCCTCATGGGCAAAGACATTTGCCCCCACTCCGGGCTGGTTGATAGGGATCGGGATGTCAAAGGCATAAGAGACATACTTGGCCAGCTTGGTGGCCACCTTGAGGTTGATGGGGTCGGCGATCTCATAGGCTGCCATATCCCGAGCAAAACCGAGGCCGAGGATGCAGCTCAGGAGGTCTGCCTGCCCCGCTCGCTCACCAATCCCGTTTACCGAAGTGTTGATATAGGCATCAACGCCACCATCGATGGCTCCCTTGGCACCAGCGATGGAGTTAGCTACCGCCATACCGAGGTCATTATGGCAGTGAAGTTCTACCGGGAGCCCTACCCTTTCCGCCAGGGTCTTCACCCGCTCATAGATGCTCATCGGGGTGTCGTAGCCCAGGGTGTCGCAATACCTTATTCGGTCTGCACCTGCTTGTTTGGCTGCCTGAGCGAATGCGATGAGGTAGCCCATGTCGGTTCGCGAGGCATCCTCGGCATTTACCCCCAAGGTGTTAACCCCTCCCTTTTTGGCATAGGTTGCTGCCTCCACCATCTCCTCAATCACCTTTTCCCTATCTAGCTTGCCCCGGAACTTGTGGGTGATCATCTGGTCCGAGGTGGAGATGGAGATGTTGAGGTCCCGTACCCCGGTGGGAAGGGACTCGGTCACATCGCCAACGATGGCGCGGCACCAGCCCTCGAGGACCAGATTTCCCATAGCCCCGAGCTCCTTGAGCTCCAGATTGGCTTGGACATAATTTCGTTCGTGTTTTACGTAGGGGAAGGCGAACTCCGATTGATGGATGCCCATCTCAGAGAGATAGAGATTGACCATTGTCTTTTGCAGCTTGGACATTATGATTCGTGAGGTTTGCACTGCATCTCGATTGGTGACATCGATAAAATAGATCTTAGCCATCTTTAACCACCTCTATAAAACCTCGGTTTGCACTAGGGTAACGAAGTATGTTAGCATATCTAAGGTTGGTTTGCAACTGGATTTGTTCTCGTTGGGCGAAGGAAGGGTGATGTCTTGGGCTTGACAAGGGGTAAGACTGTACCTATAATGAATAATCTATTCATCGCCACGGAAATGCGATGGTAATTGACGTTTTTGAGCAGCTTAAGGAGCGAATAGGTTCCACACGCCACTACAGTTTTGGCCAAAGTGGCAATTCCCAGGATGAGGCAGATTTCCCACTCCAGGGGGAGATCAATTTGATCCGCACCGAGCGGGGCATTTTGGTTACCGGCGTCCTGAACACCAGGGTCGAAGCGGTGTGTAGCCGCTGCCTTGGCACTTTCTACCAGCCCTTGATCCTCAAGATAGAGGAAGAGCTTTTACCCACAGTGGACCTTTCGACCGGGGCCCCCTTGTCTTGGCCGGAGGAAGAGGGCGCTTTTACCATCAATGATAAACAAGAGTTCGACCTCGGTGAGGCAGTGCGCCAGTATGCGCTGCTGGCCCTGCCCCTGAAGCCCCTTTGCCGGGAGGACTGCGCCGGGCTGTGCCCCACCTGTGGTCACAACCTCAATCAGGGTCCCTGTAGTTGCACTGCTCCTATTGACCCCAGGTTGGCTCCGCTGACAAAGCTAGTTTCCAGTGAGGGAAAGGATGGGCTAGGCGATGGCAGTACCTAAGAGAAAGACCTCCAAGGCGCGCAAGAGAGAGAGGCGTAGTCATATGGCTTTATCTCTGCCTGCCATCGATTATTGCCCCCAATGCCACAGCCCTAAACTGGCGCACCATGTTTGTCCTACCTGCGGAAGCTATAGGGGAAGGGAAGTGATGAAGGTAAAGGCGGAGAGGGAAAAAGGGTAACAGGCTAAGATGCGGACTGCGATCTGTGACCTTTTTGGCATTGAGTACCCCGTGATTCAGGGGGGGATGGCTTGGCTCGGCACCGCTGAGCTTGCCTCCGCGGTCTCCAATGGTGGTGGGCTGGGGATTATCGGTGCCGGTAATGCCCCCCCGAGCTGGATACGGGAGCAGATTCGTGCTACCCGGGAGTGGACATCAAAACCCTTTGCTTTGAATATCATGCTCATGACCCCCTTCCTTGAGGAGGTTATTCAGGTTGTCCTTGAGGAGGGGGTTTCTATTGTCACCACCGGCGGTGGGAATCCGGGAGTCTATATCCCCACTTTTAAGGAGGCGGGGATAAAGGTGATGCCGGTGGTCTCCAGTGTTGCCCTGGCCAAACGCTTGGAGCGAGCGGGGGCCGATGCTCTGGTAGCCGAGGGCCTGGAGTCGGGGGGACATATCGGGGAGACTGCTACCATGGCCCTATTGCCCCAGGTGGTGGATAGTGTTACTATACCGGTAGTGGCTGCGGGAGGGATTGGCGATGGGCGAGGACTTGCTGCTGCTCTTTGTTTAGGAGCGCAAGGGGTGCAACTTGGAACGCGCTTTGTCTGTGCCGAGGAGTGTGTGGCTCATCCCAATTTCAAACGGAAGGTCCTCGAGGCCCGCGACCGGTCCACGGTGGCCACGGGATATGCTACCGGGCACCCGGTGCGCTGTATCGAGAACAGGCTAACGCGTCAGTTTCAGGCCCTGGAGAGGGGTGGTGCCTCGGTGGAGGAGCTGGAACTCCTTGGCCAGGGTAAGCTAGAGTTAGCAGCCCTCAATGGCGATACCGAGGAAGGCTCAGTGATGGCGGGGCAGATCGCTGGACTGATCACAGATATAAAGCCGGCAGCAGCGATCATCAAGGAGATCGTTGACCAGGCTGAGAGCATAATTGCCAGATTGAGCAATTCTTATGTTGGAGTTAGGCATGGCTGAGCAGCAAGGAAATCTAGCCTATGTCTTCCCGGGTCAGGGTTCACAGCGGGTAGGCATGGGGCTTGATCTTTATCATAACTTTTCCCAAGCAAGAGAGGTGTTTGAGGAAGCCGATGATGCTCTGGGATTTTCCCTCTCGCGCCTTTGCTTTGAGGGGCCTGAGGAGGAGCTTGCCCGGACGGTCAATGCCCAACCAGCGATCCTCACCGTAAGCATCGCCTGCCTCAAAGCCACTTCCAAGATAGCCGGTCAACTGATATGCCCTGCCTTTATGGCGGGGCATAGTCTTGGCGAGTATACTACGCTGGTTGCTTCCCAGGTGCTTGACTTCGTGGATGCGGTTCGGCTTACCCGGGAGAGGGGAAGGCTGATGCAGGAGGCTGGGGACAAGGTGCCTGGAGGCATGGTAGCCATCATTGGCATCGACGAGGTTTCCGTGGAGCAGGTTTGTCAGGAGACCGGTGCCCATATCGCCAACCTCAACTCACCGGGGCAGATCGTGGTCAGCGGCACCAGGGAGGCTATGGTTCGGGCCATGGACCTGGCTCGGGCAATAGGAGCGAAACGCACCATACCGATCAGTGTGAGCGGTGCCTTTCATTCCGAACTGATGCAGCCCGCCGCTGAGGGAATGGCTAACGCCATCTCCGAGCTCGACTTTCGCCACCCCTCCACCCCTATTGTGGTGAATAGCACTGCCCAGCCAGTTACCACAGCTGATGAAGTAAAGGAGGAACTCCTGCGCCAGCTCTTGTATTGCGTTCAGTGGCAAAGGAGCGTGGAGTACATGGTTGACGCTGGCGTTTCCACCTTCATTGAGATCGGTCCGGGGCAGGTATTGGGCGGTCTCATTAAGAGGATTAACACCGAAGCGCAGATTTTAAATCTCGAAGATGCAAGCTCTCTTAGAGAGATGAGCATCTAATTTTTTGCCTCTGCTGACATGGCCTGGTTCCCTTGAGGTGATGAGGGGCCGGTGGGGGAAGGGAAGCTATTTCAATTCCCAATCTTATTTATGAGCTCGGTTTGCGATGGTGCTACCACGTCAAGATCTATCAGCCAAAACCATTGTCAAGTGCCTGCTCTGTGGCCGGGAGTCATTTCTTATCTCCCAGGCCCTTGAGCTTTGCCCTGATTGTATCCGTTCCAATTTTGAAGCCGCTCTGCCCTATATCGAGAAGGCACACCTCGAGGCGAGAAACCCCTTCGATCTGCCACCGACGCCCCCCAGAGATGAAGGGGGAAAGCAATGCAACCTTTGCGTCAATGAGTGCCTTATTGGTCAAGGCCGAAAAAGCTACTGTGGCCTGCGCCAAAATATGGAGGGCAGATTCGTTGGTGCCAGCGCCGAGAAGGGGAACGTTAGCTGGTATTATGATCCCCTGCCCACTAACTGCGTCGCCGATTGGGTCTGCCCCGGGGGGACCGGGGCCGGCTACCCCCATTTTGCTTATAGAGAGGGACCCGAATACGGCTACAAAAACCTGGCTGTTTTTTACCACGCCTGCTCTTTTGATTGCCTCTTTTGCCAGAATTGGCACTACCGCCTGGAGGCAAGCAAGGAGCCGAGGATAACGGCCTCGGAGCTCGCCGAGCAGGTGGATGAGAAGACCTCTTGTATTTGCTACTTTGGCGGTGACCCTACGCCACAGTTTCCTCATGCCCTTCGCGCCTCTCGCCTTGCCCTGGAGCGGAATAAGGGCAGAATCCTGCGCATCTGCTGGGAAACCAATGGCTCGATGCATCCGGCGCTGCTGAGGCAAGCCGCCGAGCTTTCCCTGAAATCGGGGGGCTGCATCAAATTCGACCTCAAGGCCTGGAGCGAGGGGCTCAACATCGCCCTCTGCGGTGTGAGCAACAAGAGGACGCTGGAGAATTTTCAGCTCCTGGCCCAGTATACCAGAGAGAGGCCATCGCCACCCTTCTTGATGGCCAGCACCCTGCTCATCCCGGGATATATCGGAAGGGAGGAAGTGGCGAGGCTGGCCTCGTTTATCGCCGCCCTCAATCCTGATATTCCCTATAGCCTTCTTGGATTCCACCCCCAATTCTTTATGGGCGATCTGCCCACCACCTCGCGGCGGGTTGCCTATGAGTGTCTAGAGGTGGCAAAAGATGCGGGGCTGAAAAAGGTGAGGATCGGAAACCTCCATCTGCTGAGGGATTACTGAGCGGGCTTGACTGCCTCGGAAGATAACGACAGGAAAAACAGCTAGTATAAAATCAGCAAATAGGGCGAAAAAGGGCGAAAAAATGGGGGCAAGGAGAAGGGCGAGAACGATAGCGCTTCAGGCCCTTTTTGAGGTTGACGCGGTGGCACACGATGTCGAGGAAACCTTGGGGCGATTATTGGCTGAGGCTTCTTTGCCTGATGAGGGGGAGAGCTTCGCCCGAGAGCTGGTGAGCGGGGTTTTGACAAATAAAGAGAGAATCGATAATATGATTCAAACCTATGCCCCGGCCTGGCCTGTGGCACAACTGGCTACTATTGATAGAAACATTCTGAGGCTTGCCATCTTCGAGATTTTGTTGGATAATAAAGTCCCGGTGAAAGCTGCCATCAATGAAGCAGTGGAGCTGGCCAAGACCTTTGGCAGCGACAATTCCCCAAAGTTCATCAATGGAGTTTTAGGGACGGTTAGTGCCCAAGCCAATAGATAGGAAAGGGGGTGCAGGTTGGCAACCATCTTCGATAGGTTGAAAAAGATCGTTATCGATCAATTGGGAGCGGAGGAGGAGCAGGTAGTTCCCTCTACCTCTTTCACCGATGACCTGAATGCTGACTCACTGGATCTGGTGGAGCTGGTCATGGCCATAGAGGAGGAGTTCAGCGCCGACAACAGGGAGCTACGAATATCTGATGAGGAAGCAGAGGAGTTAAAGACTCTCCAGGACACCATTGCCTATCTTAAGGATAAGGGCATAGAGGACGAGTAGCCGAAGAAAAAAGGCCGGGGCTAAACAGAGGAAATCCCCTATTTCCTATCTTTGTTCGCTGAGAAACTTCTCTGCGGAGAGGGAAGCGGTAGCTCCATCCCCCGCTGCGGTGATGACCTGTCTCGGCGAATTTTGGCGAATGTCGCCGGCAGCAAAAATGCCGGCGATTTCTGTTTGCATCTCTTCATTGATGACGATGTGCCCCTGGGCATCGAGGCGTAGAAGCCCTCTAAGGAACTCAGTGTTGGGATGAAGTCCCACATAGATAAAGACACCGGATACCTCCAGGGTTGATTTCTCGCCTGTTTTTACATTGCGCAGGCTGAGTCCTTTAACCTTATCGTCGCCGATGATTTCCTCTGCCACCGTGTCCCACAGGAACTCCATTTTCTGGTTGGCGAAGGCCCTTTGCTGATGGAGCTTGCTCGCGCGAAGCTGGTCACGACGGTGAATCAAAATCACCTTGGAAGCAAATCTGGTGAGAATCAGTCCCTCCTCCACCGCTGAGTCCCCACCCCCGATTACTGCCACAACCTTATCCCTGAACAGGGGACCATCGCAGGTGGCGCAGTAGGAGACCCCGTGGCCCAATAATCTCTCTTCCCCGGGCACCCCCAGCCTGTTGGGCTCAGCACCTGTAGCCATGATCAATACCTTCGCCAGGTATTCGCCTTCTGTGGTCTTTACCACTTTGCCTTTCTCCGCCAGCTCGATAGCGGTGACTTCGGCGGCAACTGTCTCCAGTCCGTATTTGGTCGCCTGCTGGTGCATGGCTTGACCAAGCTGAAAGCCGGAGATGCCCTCAGGAAAGCCAGGATAGTTCTCCACATGCTCTACATTGGCGATCTGACCGCCGAGGATGCCCTTTTCAATAAGCAGCGTGCTCAGGCTGGCTCTGGCGGCATAGAGCCCGGCGCTCAACCCCGCTGGCCCTCCCCCGATGATGATCACGTCGTAGGCTCTATCCATAGTAAACCTCTCTCCTTGCCGTGGGGATCAGGTGAGGGTCTGGTCCAGAGCCTTCTTCAGCTCAGCTTTGGGCCGATAGCCCACGATCTGCGAAACGGGCTTTCCCCCATTAAAGATGATGAGGTTGGGGATGGCGGAAATGCCATACCTTGAGGAAAGTGTAGGGGCGTCATCAACATTGAGCCTGGCAATGCCTATTTTCCCCTCATACTCTGCGGCGAGCTCCTCCAGTATCGGGGCCACCGCCACGCAAGGGGCGCACCATGGGGCCCAAAAATCCACCAGCATTGGTGTGTTGGCCTTAAGCACCATTTGATCGAAGTTTTCTTCAGTAACAGTGACCGAATTTGCCATAGTCGCTCCTTCTCTTCATTTTATCCCTGTTCTTAGTGCTTCCAGAACCCCCTGTTCCACCACCTGCTTGGCGGTGAAGATGGCGTTCTGGATCGCCTTGGCATCGCTTCTGCCATGAGCAATAATCACATTCCCGTTCACCCCGAGGAGGGGCGCCCCGCCGTGCTCGGAATAGTCCAAACGCTTGATGGTGTTGCGCAGAGCAGACCCCCAAAAGAAGGCTGCAATCCTGAGGTGGGGTCTCCTCGCCAGCGTTCGCCGCAGCGAATGGAGCACCAGCTCGCCCAGGCCTTCGCCTTCCTTTATCAGCACATTCCCGGTGAAGCCATCGGTGACCACCACGTCCGCCTTCCCGGTGACCACGTCATTACCTTCCACATTGCCAATAAAGTTCAGGCTGGTGTTTTTGAGAAGCTTGTGGCTCTCCCGAACTAGCTGGTTTCCCTTGTTTTCCTCCTCCCCATTGCTGAGGAGCCCGATTCTGGGGCGCTCCATAGCGTAAACCCGCTCCATATAGACGCTGCCCATTTGAGCAAACTGAACCAGAAAGCCTGGTTTGCAATCGGCATTGGCCCCCACATCCAGCAGCAGGACGGGATGCTCAGGGCCGGAGAATAGGAACCCCAGGGCGGGGCGCTCGATTCCCTTGATGTTGCCCAGGGTGAGGAGTGCTGCCGCCATCACTGCCCCGCTATTACCGGCGGAGACGAAGGCGGAGACATCGCCCCTCTTGAGCAGGTTCATGCCCACGACAATGGATGAGTCCCGCTTTTGCCGCACCGCCTGTGCCGGATGCTCGTGGAATTCGACCACTTCATTGGCATCAACGATGGAGAGCTGTGAGTCTTCG
>JADFVG010000103.1 GCA_015222405.1 Chloroflexota bacterium | reverse complement strand
CTCAGTGGCAGGGAGACCGAGAGCGCCCAACGTGCTGAAAGTCGCCCCGCCGTCGGCGGAGACGTACACGATGCTAGTGAATGGCGGCCCTGCTGGCGCCCAAAATGGCGCTGTCTGCTGAGGCGCAAGTCCGTCGGTCATGGCGACCACAATGTAGTTGGGGTCGTCGGGAGCTACCGCCATGTCGACTGCCGTCCACGATCCTGCTGGCATGCCAGCGCCGAGGCCGGTGCCCATGGTCTCCCACCAGTAGCCACCGTTAGTGGACTTGCGCAGCTGCCAGATGTCGTCCGGGGTATACAGGGCCAAGTCGCCTGCGGCATTGGGGTCCACCGTGATGGCATAGATGGTGTTATCGGTGGCAACGTTGGGCGACAGCTCCATCAGGACTATGTCCTGACCCGGCATGATCCCCAGGGATATGGGATTCGGCGTCAGCAAGCTAGACCACTCCTGAACGTCGGCCTTCGCCTCCTCCCCCGCGGGCGCTGCTACTACTGCCATCCCCAGTGCCAGCACCAAGGCCATCACTATGAAGACGGCAGCTGCCCATTTAGATTTTACTTCCATTCTTTAACCTCCAATAGCCGTGTTGTTACACGGCTTCGCTTTTGTCATCATGTCAAGGTACATCTGTTACACACTCTGCTCATTTATCACCCCCCTTCATAAAATTTCTACTTAGCCCAAATCTAGACAATATTTGAGTTTTATATCACATATTGTCCCATTTTGTCAAGTCCTGTAGCTAAACAACAAAGAAAAGCCAGCCCAGCAAGCGCTAGGCTAGCCTTCACTCAGCCCATGCAAATGATAATACAATGAATAAATGCTAATCACCTCAGTTATTAGGAAGAGCATGTCTCACCGCCTGTCCTTGTATCCACCCCCCATGCGAACCATCTAGCGCCGCACAGATTCGAATATCCTACTACACCACCAGCCTTTTGTCAATAGCTTACGGTGGGCCAGTGCTTAATACAGTATAAAGCTATTTACCTATTTGTCAATCCCCAAGCCAAGCCCGGTCACATCTCCTTAGTCAGGGTAGCCAGGAACTCGGCATTGTTTTTGGTCTTCGCCAGGCGCTCGAGAACCCTCTCCGTGGCCTCGGTGGGACTAGCCGCGCCACTGCTGATCAAGGTCGCCATGCGCCTCAAGAGCCAAATCTTCTGCACCGTTGCCTCATCCAGTAGTAGCTCCTCGTGGCGCGTGCCGCTGCGCTGGATGTCCATGGCGGGGAAGATCCTGCGCTCTGCCAGTCTGCGCTCAAGGTGAATCTCCATGTTGCCTGTGCCCTTGAACTCCTCATAGATGAGCTCGTCCATGCGACTGCCGGTATCGACGAGGCAGGTGGCAATAACGGTCAGGCTTCCTCCACCTTCGGTGTTTCTGGCAGCGCCAAAGAAGCGCTTGGGAGGATAGAGGGCCACCGAGTCGATGCCTCCGGAGAGGGTGCGACCACTGGGAGGAAGGGCCAGATTGTAGGCGCGGGTAAGGCGGGTGATGCCATCGAGAAGGATGACCACATCCTTGCCGTTCTCCACCAGCCTCTTTGCCCGCTCCAGGGCGAACTCAGCCACCTTAGCATGCTCCTCCACCGGCTCATCGAAGGTGGAGCTGATCACATCCCCTTTCACCGAGCGCTGCATATCGGTAACCTCCTCGGGGCGCTCCCCGATGAGGCAGACCATGAGATGGATATCATCATAGTTGGTGCTGACGCCATTGGCGATATGCTTGAGCAGCATTGTCTTGCCCGCCTTGGGCGGGGAAACGATCAGCCCCCGCTGCCCGCGACCGATGGGGGCAATGAGGTTGAGGAGGCGGGTGGAGAGATTATCCCGGGTGGTCTCCAGATTGATGAACCTGTTGGGGAAGATGGGGGTCAGGGAATTGAAATGGGGGCGGGATTTCACCTGCTCGGGGTCGCTGTCATTTACCGCCTCGACACGGAGCAGGCTATAGTATCTCTCCCCATTCTTGGGCGATCTCACCTGACCGGTGACCAAGTCGCCAGTCCTGAGGCCGAAGCGGCGAATCTGGGACTGGGAGACGTAAACGTCGCCCGGGCCGGCTTTCAGGCTATCCTGGCGCAGGAAACCGAAACCATCATCCCTGATGTCGAGCACGCCACCGCCAAAGCTATAGCCCTGAAGCTCAGCCTGGGCCTGAAGCAATCTGAACACCAGATCCTGCTTTTTAAGCGCGGTATGGCCAGAAACGCCCATCTCGCGGGCCATTTCCATCAGTTCCTCGCGCGTCTTGGCTTCCAGTTCTGCAATATTCACGCTCATTTGTTACTCACCTTCTTCCAGTCTTCAGCGAAGCGAGAGATTCCGATATCGGTAAGGGGATGGCGGATCATCTGCATCAGCACATTATAGGGAACAGTGGCCACATGAGCCCCCGCCTTGGCAGCAGCGATCACATGCAGGGGGTGACGAAGGCTGGCAGCAATCACCTGGGTGCTAAGGTTATAGTGACGAAAGATCTGAACAGCGTCAGCCACCACCTCCATCCCCTGATGACCAATATCATCCAGTCGCCCCACGAAGGGGCTGACATAGGTGGCGCCAACAATGGCGCCTAAAAGGGCCTGATTGACAGAAAAGCAGAGGGTAAAATTGGTCTTCACCTTCTCCCGGGAAAGAACGGAGATCGCCTCCAGCCCGGCCTCAGATACCGGGATCTTGACCGCGATGTTGGGCGCCCAGGAGGAGAGCTGGCGTGCCTCCTCAATCATGCCCTCGGCCTCCAGGCTTAGCACCTCAGCGGAAACAGTACCGGGACCGGGAACAATGGAGCAAATCTCCTGGATCGCCGCCTTGAAGTCAACTCCCTCCTCCCTGGCGACCAGCGATGGATTTGTGGTCACACCGCTTATGACGCCCAGCCTGGCGGCATGGCGAATATGCTCGATGTTGGCAGTGTCAAGAAAGATAAGCATCTAAAACCTCACATCTCGATAACGGGCTAAGCTGTTATCTATAGTGGCAAGGGGCGCTGATCTCCCTCACGCAGCACCTCCCGTGTCACTCGTATGAAATCGCGAAACAGGGGATGGGGGCGATTAGGGCGCGACCTGAACTCAGGGTGGAACTGGGTGCCCACCATCCAAGGGTGGTCTCGAATCTCGCTAATCTCCACCAGTCTCCCCTCTGGAGAGAGGCCACTGAAGACCATTCCCGCCCTCTCCAAGATTTCCCGAAAATCATTGTTGAACTCAAAACGGTGACGGTGGCGCTCATAAACCACCGTCTCCCCGTAGGCGTCAGCACTCGGTGTGCCGTTCACCAGATGACACGGGTAAGCACCAAGGCGCATTGACCCTCCCTTATCCCTCACCTGGCGCTGCTCAGGAAGCAGGTCGATCACCGGATAGGGGGTCTCCAAGTCAAACTCGGTGGAATTGGCCTCAGGAGAGCCCAGCGCATACCGGGCAAACTCAATAACCATAACCTGCATCCCCAGACATAGCCCCAGATAGGGGATCTTGTTCTCCCTGGCATATCGGGCAGCATTCACCATGCCCTCGATGCCGCGAACACCAAAACCCCCAGGGACAACGATCCCCTGAACGGAGCGCAGCAAATCATCGCTGCCATCCTCCTCCAGTTGCTCGGAAGGAATCCAGTGAATGTCCACGTCCCGACCATGATAGACTGCAGCGTGGCGCAGGGCCTGGCACACCGAGATATAGGAATCGCGAAGCTCAACATATTTGCCGACAATGGCGATGGGGATGGATTCCTTAGCTTCCTTCATCCGCTCCACCAGTTGACGCCACTCGCTTAGATCCTGCCCACGAGAGGGCAAATCAAGCATCTCCACAATCAATTGTCCCAGCCCCGCCTCTTCGAAAATGAGCGGGGTCTCATAGATTACAGGAAGGGTGGGCAAGGGAAACACTGCCTGCCGCTTCACATCACAGAAAAGGGCAATCTTATCCCTGATCTCCTCAGTAATAGGCTGGTCGCTACGACATACAATAACATCGGGCTGAATGCCGATGCGCCTAAGCTCATTAACGCTGTGTTGAGTGGGCTTGGTCTTCAGCTCCCCGGTGGCAGAGAGATAGGGGAGAAGGGTGACATGAACGTAAAGAACGTTCTCCCGCCCCACATCGCTCCTCATCTGACGGATGGCCTCAAGAAAGGGGAGGCCCTCGATATCCCCCACCGTGCCCCCAACCTCAACGATGACCACATCAGCCGCGCTTTGCCTCACCACCTCCCTGAAACGCTCCTTTATCTCATTAATGACATGGGGCACCACCTGAATGGTGCCACCAAGGAAATCGCCCCGCCTCTCCTTAGCGATAATAGCACTATAGACCTGTCCTGTGGTAACGCTGGAGGCAGCAGTAAGGTTGGCATCAATGAAACGCTCATAATGACCGAGGTCAAGATCGGTCTCAGCGCCATCCTGGGTGACGAAGACCTCGCCATGCTGATAGGGAGACATCGTCCCCGGATCGACGTTGATGTAAGGATCTAGTTTCTGGACAGAGACCGGGATATTGCGACTCTTCAGGATTTTGCCTATAGAGGCGACAGTAATGCCCTTCCCTACCGAACTAACTACCCCGCCAGTCACAAATATGTACTTGGTCATTCTTGGGTTCCCCACGGGGAAAGCATGCAGATTCCTCCTTGGCTTGACTTTACACTGGAAGGAATCCCTTCGCGGGAGGTTTTTGCATTACCGCTGGAGATAACTACCTACAAGAGTCTCGAAGAACTCTTCTTTCACCCTGGGAAAACTATTATAATGCTCTTTGTTCATAATGTCAAGTCCGTGTACTCGTCCAGTACATTAGTGACACATCACCTCCTCTCGTTGAGATTCTTGCCAGCATTCCAGGAACTTAAGCGGGGT
>JADFVG010000102.1 GCA_015222405.1 Chloroflexota bacterium | reverse complement strand
TACCACCCGACAGAGTCAATATTGACTGTGCCTCTTTAGAGCAAATCGTGCTATTTATAGACCTCTACCGCTAACTCATAAGCCTCATCCGCCGGTACCACAGTCAGTACATGATACGCCTGATCCTCGAGATCAGCGATGATGACCGGCCACAGCAACAGATGGTCGATGCCAACAAGCTCCTCGCCCCCAAATTTGAGGGGACCGATCCAGGTATCAAAGGTCTCCGTCTCAAGCGTAGCTACGATCTTGTCAATATCATCCGTGGTGCCGGCCTTCCTCAAGGCATCGGTCAGCACAGAGAGTATGGTAGCAGCCCAGAATGGGCCTCCCGTAAACTCCATACCAAACTTCGTATCGTACTCGGCAGCAAAATCCTTCACCTCCTGGGTTAGCCATTCCCCATACGGGTTTGGTAGCCAGAGTAGATACTTCCCGTTCTCGACATTCTCCCAGCCTACGTAATCCGCGTCCGATGAGGACCACATGGTATAGGCTGTGATACCATCCCAGCCCATTTCCAGCATGGGTTGCATTGTCAGAACACTACCTATGACCAGGTCTGGATCCTTGCTCACCAGCTTGGTGGCTATAGGATAAAGCTCCACTGTCCCTGCAGGTATGTACTCCGTTCCTAGCCAGTCGAGACCAAAGTACTCCGCTGACGCTTTACAAGCATGAGCGAACTCATGCCCGAGCATGTCATCGGTCGCAGTCGCAACAGCAGTTTTAACCTCCGGGTGCTCTTCGGTGAGCCAGTGGAAGAAGGCCGGTGCGTGGGTCTCATAGCTTGGGGCGAAGTAGAAGGAGTGGGGCTTATCCGGCCCCAAGAACCCCAACCCGGCCGATCCGTCGAGTAGCACCCCTGATCCTTCGCACAGACTCTGGGCAGCCCTGCCTGCATCTGTACCGGATTGGTGCATGATCTTCACTCCGTTCTCATAGATGAGTTTGCTGGCTGAAGCCACCCCGCCGGCGGTGGTCCAGTAGTTCTCCTCGTGATAGAGCTTCCAGCGGTAGCTCTGTCCTGCCACAGTAAACTCGCCGATCTTGTCATTGGCTAACTCAACACCGTCCTTCGCTGGTATGCCGATAACGGCTCCCCAAAAGCCGGCAAGCGGCAGCCCGGCACCGAACTTCACCTCCTTTACTCCCTCTTCGTCTTCTCCTCCTCCGCCACAAGCGACACCAATGACCAGCGTCAGACACAAAACCACGATCGCTGCTACTGAGAACCACTTGTTCATCTCACAACCTCCTTGCCTTCTTTGCTCATTGCCTGTCTTTCTAAGCACTCCTGTCTTTCTGCCGATTAAGGCCAGAACAGCCGCTGCGCCTCCTTCCTGAGCTCTGCCCTGAAGTTGGGATGAGCCACCGAGATGAGCTCGTTGGCTCTCTCACGGAGGTTCTTGTTCATGAGCTTTGCGATGCCGTACTCAGTAACGATATAATCAGCATACTGGCGCCCAACGGTGACCACGGTTCCTGGCTCAAACTGGGGCACAAATGGGCTGGCATTCTCTTGGAAAAAGCACGCCCTGCTTGACAGAAGGTAAGGTTGAGGTTTTCGCTTGCTCTCATGTTGGCCTACCCATCTCCCTACTTTTGACAAGCACCAAACTTGTCACCATCGTACCTTACTCTATATGGTGAAGTTTAGAAACTGCTTCCCTAATTTGGCTGACAGAAGCCTCAGTCTCTATCGTAGAAAGGTCTCCCAGTTCGTCGCCTGTCCACAATCTTCTCATCACCCTTCTCATTATTTTCCCGCTCCTCGTTTTGGGAAGGGCATCTACAAACTCTATGCCTCTAAACACTACGATAGGCCCCATGACCTTTCTCACGTGTTGCATTATCTCCTTCTTCAACTCTTCTGAAGGTTCGTATTCCGACTTGAGAACGACAAAAGCTGCAACAACTTCACCTCTCATATCATCGGGCACACCACAGATAGCTGCTTCATTGACCGATGGGTGAGAGACAATCGCACTCTCCACTTCTGCTGGCCCAATTCTATGCCCGGCAATCTTTATGACTTCATCAGATCTCCCGCAGAACCATATATACCCATCCTCGTCTACATAAGCAGAGTCTCCAGTATAGTAGCTGCCATTGAAGGCCGGATTTTTATCCCAATACTCTTTATTATACAGGTCAGGATTTCCCCATAGGGTTTGAGTCATCCCTGGAACTGGTTCTTTAAGTAAAAGTATGCCCTTCTCATAAGGAGCACATGTTCTTCCTTCCCTTTCATCCACGATTTCTGGCAGTACGCCTGGAGTGGGAAAACCCGCTGAGCCTGGCTTAACCTTTGGCATCTCAACTCCGTAAGGGTATCCAAACATAGCTCCTGGAACTTCAGTCTGCCACATGTGGTCAAAGACAGATATTCTGCCCTTAAATACATCGTTATATATCCAGGACCAGACCTCAGGATTTAAGACCTCCCCAGCAACGACTACCCTTTTAACGGACTCTAGGTTATGTTTGTCTGCTTGCTCAACTCCGAGGGAGCGCAGAGTTCTAGCACCAGTGGGTGCAGTCCAAATCATCGTGACTTTACGTCTTTCAACAATGTCCCACCACATATCTGATTTAGGGAAATCAGGGGTACCATCGTAAAGTATAGTACTGCATCCCGTAAGCAATGGTGCAAACACCAAGTAACACTGACCGACAATCCAACCTATGTCAGTGGTATTGAATATCACGTCTTCCGGTTGGGAATCATATACCCACTTAGCAGTCCAATAGGACCAAATTTGAAAGCCTCCGTGAACATGGACTACTGGTTTTGGCTTAGCCGTAGTGCCTGAAGTGCAGAGTATGAATAAAGGTTCATTTGCTTCAAGTTGGACATATCCGTCATCCCCTTCCTTTCCCTTTTCTTCAAATTCCTCGAAAGAAAAGTCTCTGCCGCTAACTATAGAAATTTCCTCTTCAGGTATTACTCTGTTTATGACAACAAATTTTACCCTTTCAGCCATTTCAGGACAGAGTTTAAGGGCTTCATCCACGTTTTTCTTGAGCGCAATCTTCTTGCCCCTTCTAACTGTGAAATCTTGGGTGAATATCGCTTTTGGTTGTGTTAGTTCTATGCGGTCAGATAGTGCACCTGGAGAAAAGCCAGCAAACACGCATGAAGATATAGCGCCCATCCTGGCACACGCTTGCAATATAGCTACAGCCTCTATGGTGTTCGGGATGTAAAGAAGCACACGGTCGCCTTTCCGAATGCCTGAATTCCTGAGCGCTGCGGTGTACTTTTTGACAAGCTTACATAGTTCCCCATATGATATCGCTCGGGAAATCCCGAGTTCTGGCGCTTCCTGAAAATAAGCAATCTTATCACTGTATCTCGACTGCTTATAATCTACGCAGTTGTATCCGGCATTTGTCTCCCCTCCCATGAACCATCTGAATGATGGATACATTCTCTCAAAAACCTTGTCCCATTTTTTGAACCAGAAGATATCCTTTATTGACTCCTCTGCTTTCTCCCCCCAAAAATTCTCTGGGTCTTCTATCGAGGATTTCCAGAGCTCGTAGTACTTAGGAGGGGCATTGAAATCGAACGGTGGTTTTGTCACTTTCCTAGTCCTCTCTTCTCGTTGAAATTTTACGCTTAGCCGACTAATGCTAACTAAAGTTTTTAGTTCCTTTAATCGAAATCGCCGTTCACAAACGCGCCAACTGCCCATCGCACATAGCGAGTGAGCTTTAGGGCTAAGCGCTTAAAGGCTGGCTGATCGACCCTTCCCGTGTAGCTCTCTATGATGGACTGGACCTTAGGAACATCGAGAACAGGCTCCATTAGTAACTTCCCTCACTCTCAGCATACCATCCTCAAAATTCAGTAACATCTGTTATTACGCCCGTTTTTACTACAAGAATCACCTTTGTTGGCAGGTATTTTCCGCTCAAATTTCACCTAGCGAGGCGAGAACTGGCGGGCACATTGCCTTAGGTGATTGCCGAGCTCACTCAGGCATTATTACGCTTGAGTCGGTTGCCATATTTGGGTATAATGACTTAGGAAAAGAGGAAATTTATGAGTGCCATCAAGGTTCTTCTTGCTGAGGATCATGTGATAACAAGGCAGGGCGTGTGTCGGCTTCTGCAGAAAGAGCATGATTTGTCAGTAATAGGCGAGGCTGGCGATGGTGAGGAGGCTGTCCGGATGGCCACCGAGATGCAACCAGATGTGGTCATCATGGATATCGCCATGCCCAAGCTTAATGGTATCGAGGCCACGAGGCAGATCAAACTGCTTCGCCCCACCATTGCGGTGCTTGTTCTCAGCGCCTATGATGACGACGAGTATGTTTTCGGACTACTGGAGGCAGGAACTGCCGGTTACCTGCTAAAGACAGCCAGTGGTGATGATCTGATCCATGCCATTCGGGCTGTCTATAGAGGCGAGCCAGTGCTTGATCCTGTAGTCCTGCGCAAGGTGATGAATCGCTTTAGATCTCCTGATCAGGGACCCGGTGGGGGAAGGCCCTTTGAGCACCTTAGTGAACGTGAAATAGATGTCATCAAGTTAGCAGCTAAGGGCATGAGCAACAAGGAGATCGCTGAGGAGCTCATGCTCAGCAGGCGAACAGTGGAGGGCCATCTGCGAAGCATCTTCAACAAATTAGGTGTTGGCTCTCGCACTGAGGCAGTGCTAGATGGCTTAAGAAAGGGCTGGTTCGCCTTGGAAGACATTGCCTAAGAGATTGACCTTCTGCTGAGTGCCAAAGAGGGGTGAAAAGATGGCGGGGAGGCGGGAACAAAGGGGAAAGAAGCTGGTGGGACTGAAGCGAAACTACGAAGAGCTCCGATCTCGGGTAGAGCGACTTGAGAGTAGTGAGAAGAGGCTTGCCGCGCTCAATGCCATCTCCAGCCTCATCACACAAACTCTGGAGATGGAGCAGATCCTTAACAGCGCTATGGAAAAAATTGCTGAGGTGATGAACATAGAAGTTGTTTTAATATTTCGCGTGAACCGAGCGACCAATGAACTTGAGCTCCTGGCTCACCGGGGTGTATCACAGGAATTCTTGGCAGCGATGGAAGGAATTAAAGTAGGGGAGGGATTCAACGGAGGAGTGGCTGCCTCGGGGGAGGCGGTAATAGTGGAGGATATCCCTCATGACCTAACGTTATCCCGGGATGAAGTGCGCAAGGAGGGGCTATGTGCCCAGATGATCGTGCCGCTAAGATATGAGCAGAGGATTATTGGCACTCTTTGTGTGGCTGTGCGCCGGGCGCGGCAATTTCAGCCCGAGGAGATAGAACTGCTGACCACCGCTGGTAATGCGATTTGCGTTGCTTTAGAGAATGCTCGTCTTTATGAAGAGCAGAGGCGAATAGCGGCGGAATTACAAGTTTCGGAGAGGAGGCATAGAACCCTTTTCGAAAGTGCTAATGATGCAATATGGGTTCACGATTTAGAGGGAAACATTACAGTAGCCAATGAAGCAACTGCAAGGCTTATCGGGTATAGCCTAGAAGAGCTAAGCCACATGAGCGTTCGTAGCTTTCTCCTCGAAGATAACCTGGCACTTGCGCGACAGGTGCGAGATCGATTATTTCGTGGCGAAAAGGTGGATAATCCTTATGAGCAGAAGGCGATCAGGAAGGACGGCGCAGAGGTGATTCTAAAGCTGAGCACCAACTTAATTACCGCTGATGGCAAACCCACAGCGTTCCAGAACATCGCCCGAGATATAACCGAGGAGAAAAGGATGCAAGAAAACGCGCGCTTCTATGTTCAACAAGTGGTCGGGGCTCAGGAGGAGGAGCGCAAGCGTATCGCTCGTGAGCTTCACGACGATACGGCTCAAGTCTTAGGCAGCCTTTCCCGGGAGGTGGATAATTTTATGCGCAAGAAAACCTATCTCTTGCCAGATGAGGTTGCCTTTCTCCAATATGTGCGCCAGGAACTTAATCGCGGTTTACAAGGAGTGCATCGCTTCAGCCAGGATCTGCGCCCACCAATATTGGATGACTTGGGTCTGCTTCCAGCATTGAGGTCGCTGGCGAATGAAATGAAGGCATACGACAGGATAGATGTAGAGCTAAGGGTGCTTGGTGGCGAAAGGCGGTTTACACCTGAGGTCGAGTTGCTGATATTTCGCATAGTTCAGGAAGCACTTAGCAATACTAGAAGGCATGCCGGGGCCTCAAGGGCCTGGGTAGCGGTGGAGTTCGCTGAAGGTAAAACCAGGCTGACTATTAGCGACAATGGACAAGGGTTCGAGCTACCAGGGAGGGTAGATGATCTTCCCCGTAGCGGGAAGCTTGGCCTAGCCGGAATACAAGAGCGGGCACGATTACTTGGTGGCACTTTGGAACTGCAATCAACACCAGGTAAGGGGACAACATTGATGGTAGAGATACCGAACTAAACCGTAACAAACAGGCTCTCGTTCTCCAAACCTCTCCTTTCTACCCTCAGGCATTGCACAAAACGCCCTAACGTGCAGAATTTCCGGTCTATGCGCTTTCGGACGGCTGCGGAGAGGCTTCTGGCAAAGCTAACTCGGGCACCTCTCTGGGGAATGTTGAAGCCACTCAAGCTGGTTCATAGGTCTATTCTGGCTCCTAGGGGTATGAGTACAAGGGCTTGCATCAACACCCCGATTGTGCTATACTATTAAAACAAAAAAGAGTGTTAATTAGTAAGTGGGTGTTTTTCCCCCACTTTTTTTGTCTTTGAGAAGGAGGGGATCGTGGGCAAGACGAAGAGCGACTTTATGCTCGCTCTCACCCAGCTTGCAGCCGAGAAGAACCTGCCTCGGGAAGTAGTTCTTGAAGCAGTAGAAGCCGCATTAGCCTCTGCCTTCAAGAAGGATAACTTCGCCTCCACCCAGAATGTCTCGGTAAAGATCAACCCCAACAGTGGGGAGATAACCGCATTTGCCGAGAAGACGGTGGTAGAAAAGGTAACCGACCCCCGCCGCGAGGTGGCGCTGGAGGAGGCCCAAAAAATTAAGAAGTCCGTCAATCTCGGTGAAACTATCGAAGTTGAGGCCACCCCCATGGATGCAGGGAGAATCGCCGCTCAGACGGCAAAGCAAGTGGTGCTGCAGCGGCTGCGCGAGGCGGAGCGAGAACTGGTGTTTGAGCAGTTCTCCGATCGGGAGAGCGAGATCGTTACCGGGGTCGTGCAGCGAATAGAGCCGAGACAGATCATCCTTGACCTGGGGAGAACCGAAGGTATGCTGCCCGGTCAAGAGCAGGTGCGCACCGAGCATTACCGGGCGGGGCAAAGGCTCAAGGTATATCTTATGGAGGTGCATCGCACCAGCAAGGGGCCTCAGATAATTGTATCGCGCACCCATCGCAACCTACTCCGCCGCCTCCTCGAGTTGGAGGTGCCTGAAATACATAGCGGCGCTGTGGAACTGAAGGCCATCGCCCGCGAGGCCGGGCATCGGAGCAAGATTGCTGTAGTGGCAACGCAACCAGGCGTCGACCCTGTCGGCTCCTGCGTCGGGCTGCGTGGCATCAGAATCCAGAACATTGTCAACGAACTAAACGGAGAAAAGATAGATATTGTGGAGTGGCATGATGAGCCCACAATCTTCATTGCCAACGCCCTCAGTCCAGCCCAGGTCACCAGCGTAGAGAAAAATGAAGAGGAGAAGACGGCAACGGTGGTGGTGCCCGATCATCAGCTCTCCCTGGCCATAGGCAAAGAAGGGCAGAATGCCAGGCTTGCTGCCAAGCTTACCGGATGGCGAATCGATATTAAGAGCGCCTCCGCCGCTGAGGCAGAGAGGGCTGCTATGGAAGAGCTTGCAGCCGAAGCCTTAGCCAAGGAACCCAAGGTTGAAGAGCCACTACTGGCAGAGTCCGAGTCCCCGGTTGCCGAGGCAGAGGAACATGTCGAACCTCTAGCTACTGAGGAAGCGGAGGAGGTTGCCGCCGTTGAGGAAGTGGCACTGCCTGAAGCAACCTTGGCTGCGGAACCTGTCCCTCAGCTTCGCTTTTCCGAGGATATCTTCCCCGTTAGAGCAGTACAGCCAACGAAAAAGGCCAAAAAGGGCAAAAAAACCACGAGCAAGAAGAAGGGTGACGAGGATGTGGCCAAGCCAAAGAAGGCTCGTCGCAGCCTAGAACCTACGGATGAACTTGAGGAGTACGAGGAGCTACTGAACTAAAGGTTTCTTTCGCTCTGGAGAAAGATGACTACCACATCGCAGAGGAAAAAGAATATTCGACAGCGACATATTCCACAGCGCACCTGCGCCGGCTGTCGCCAGGTGAGGCCGAAACGGGAGCTTATTCGCATCGTGCGCACCGCAACCGGAGCTGTGGAGATCGACCCTACAGGGAAGAAATCGGGGCGAGGTGTCTATTTATGTCAAGCAAAGTCCTGCTGGCAGGCAGGGCTAAAGGGGGAGCACCTGGACCGTGCCTTAAGGACCAAGATCACCCCCCAAAATCGAAGGGAATTGGCTCTCTATGGTGAAATGTTCACCTAGTTAAGGATGGGAACCTAGATGAAAGCCAGAAGGCCCAAGCGGAAAACCAAAAAAGAGCCTCAGCAAGCTCAAGATACGGTTGCCCCTGAGCCCGCTGCGGTCAAATCGAAGCGTAAGCTCACGATCCCTCGTTCCCTCACCGTGAGGCAACTGGGCGATTTGATCGGGGTGAGCGCGGTGGACGTGATTAAGCAATTGATGAGAGTTGGCATAATGGCCAGCATCAATCAGGTTATTGACTACGAGACGGCAGCAGTCGTGGCCTCTGACCTTGGCTATGAGGCGGTAGAGGAGCAACCAGCAGCGGGACGGGGGGTCTCAGCTAAGAAGCCTAAGCACTATCAGAGGTTTAGGGAAGAGGATACTACGGGGCAAAAGCCTCGCCCCGCTGTGGTTACCATAATGGGGCATGTAGATCACGGCAAAACCAGCCTCCTCGATGCCATCCGCGAGACAAAGGTAACTGCCACCGAGGTCGGCGAGATCACCCAGCATATTGGCGCCTATCAAGTAAAGGTCCACGGGCAAAAGATAACCTTCCTCGACACCCCAGGGCATGAAGCCTTTACCGCAATGCGAGCCAGGGGGGCTCAAGTAACGGATATTGCCATACTGGTGACGGCGGCAGACGATGGGGTGATGCCCCAAACCATAGAGGCCATCGACCACGCCCGTGCTGCCGGTGTCCCCATTGTGGTCGCGATCAACAAGATAGATAAGCCAGAGGCTAACGTCCAGCGGGTAAAGCAGCAGCTTTCCGATGTCGGGGTGCTCTGCGAAGATTGGGGTGGCGACGTGGTGTGCGTCCCGGTATCGGCGAAAAAGAAGGAGGGCATCTCCGACCTCCTGGAGAACCTGCTCATCGTTGCCGAGCTTGAGGAGCTAAAAGCAAACCCGGAGCGTCGTGCCGTTGGCGTGGTCATCGAAGCCAAACTGGATAAGACTAAGGGCCCCTTGGCCACGGTGTTGATTCAGAGCGGTACCCTGAAGGTAGGAGATCCCTTTGTCGCCAGCGATACCTGGGGCAAAGTAAAAGCGATGTTCGCCGATAACGGCAAGCACCTGAAGCGAGCTGGGCCAGCCATGCCGGCTGAGGTTTTGGGTTTCAACGACGTTCCCCAAGCTGGCGATACCCTGGCTGTGACCACCGGTGAGAGAGAAGCACGCACCTTAGCCCAAAAGCAGCAAGATGACAAAAGGCTTGCCGCCCTGGTGCCAAGGAGGTCTCTCAGCCTGAGCGAATTCTACTCTCAGATTCGCGACGGTCGGGTGAAGGAGCTCAATATCATACTGAAGACCGATGTCCAGGGAAGCATCGAGCCGATAAAAACCTCCCTTGAGCGTCTAAACATAGATGAGGTAAAGGTAAACATTCTCCACTCCAGCAGCGGGAGCATCACTGAAGGGGATGTGCTCCTCGCCCTGGCCTCCCAGGGGATCATCATTGGCTTCAACACCCGCCCCGAGCCAGGGGCAAAGCAATTAGCCGAGGCTGAGGGGGTGGACATCCGCTGCTACGAGGTAATATATAACCTGGTGGACGACGTGGAAAAGGCGATGAAGGGGATGCTTGAGCCCACCTATGTCGAAGTAGTGGAAGGACATGCCGAGGTGCGGGCCATATTCACTACCGCCAAGCGAGGAAAGGCAGCTGGAGTATATGTCACCGATGGCAAGTTGACCCGTGGCGCCCAGGCGAGGATAATGCGCAATGGGGAAGTGATATTTGAAACCAGCGTGGCCAGTCTGAAACGGTTCAAGGATGACGTTAAGGAGGTGGCGACAGGATTTGAGTGCGGCTTGGGCATTGAAGGC